>NZ_CAKJTO010000178.1:0-6163 GCF_917627405.1 Protofrankia sp. Cj5 | reverse complement strand
GCGCTGCGCCGCGGCGGCGCCCGCGGGCAGCCGGCTCGCCGGGACATCGTGCTGGCGGGGACGTGGTCTCCGCGCCGCGGCTCAGGCGCGGTACCAGCGCTGGTCGCCGCCGGCCTCGGCCACGATCCCGAGGCCGGCGAAGAGCTCGGGAGCGCTGCGGGCCGTGGGAGCGGCGGTGCGGCACAGGCCCTCGGCCTGCTGTCCCTCATCCCGACCGCGCCCGGGGTCATCGAGGCCGAACGCCGCCTCGACGGCGGGCGACGGGAACGGCTGCGGGTGCGGGCGCCAGCTGTGCTGTCGGTGGATCCCGGGACGGCGACACTGCGCCGCGCCGGGCTGCGCGCGGTGGTCGCGGCCCGGCGCGCGCCGATCGAGGTGCTGCGGGTGGCGCTGGGGCAGGCGCCGCCCACGACCGGTCTGCCGCTGCGCCCCCGTCCCAAGGTGCTGCTGCCGCCGGACCAGACCCTGCCGGCACGCGGCCGCGTCCTGAGGCTGACCGGTGCCGGGGAATCCCGCGGCACCGGACGGACCGCCGTTCGCCTCGACCCGCCGGAGGCTGCCGACCGGATTCACGCCGCGCTGCGCGGCTGGGGGTACCTCCCAGCGGATGATCCCGGTGCCGGCGGTCCCACTCCCCGCGCACACAACGCTGATGAACAACCTCGGTGAGAGCCGCTGGCCGCGGCTTCGCGACCAGTCACCGCTGCTGGCGGTGCCGCTAGGGAGCACCGAGCAGCACGGTCCGCACCTGCCGCTGGAGACTGACACGCGGATCGCGCGGGCACTCGCGGACGCGCTGGCCGCTCGGCTGCCCGATGTCCTCGTCGCCCCGGCGCTGGCCTACGGCGCGAGCGGGGAGCACGCGGGTTTCCCCGGCACATTGTCGCTGGGCAGTCACGTCCTCGCGCTGGCGGTCATCGAACTCGCCCGCTCCGCCGACACCACCGCGTCCGGTGTGGTGCTCGTGAACGGGCACGGCGGCAACGCCTCGGCGCTGCGGGCAGCGATCACGCTGCTGCGTTCCGAAGGACGCCGGGTACTCGCCTGGACGCCGCGCTCAGTTGTCGCCACCAGGGTGGGGGTGCCCTTCGCCGACACGGACCTGCATGCGGGACGGGTCGAGACCTCCCTGATGCTGCACCTGGCGCCGGACCTGGTAAGCCTCGACCGGGCGGCCGCCGGGCCGTCGCCGCCGCTCGCCGAGCTGATCCGCCACGGGGTTCGGCCGCTGAGCCCCTGCGGAGTCCTGGGCGACCCGGCCGGCGCATCCCCGGGCGAGGGCGCACGGCTGCTGCGCGCCTACACCGACGACCTGGTCGCGGCCATTGTCCGGTGGCAGAAGCCCCGCGAGGAGGACGGTGCCTGATGCGGGTGGACCCGCTGGCAGCCGCTCCGGCGGCGCTGGACGGCCCGGTAGCCCTGGTGACAGGCGCGGCACGCGGTCTGGGCGCGGCGGTCGCGGCCGCCTTGGATGACCGTGGCTACCGGCTGGTGCTCACCGATGTCGCGACCAGCCCCGGCAGTCACGCGGACCGCACGCACGGCGGCTACCCGTACGCCACCTGGGATGATCTCGCGAAGGTCGTGGCGGGCTGCACGAACGCGGTGGCGGTGCGGGCCGACGTCCGGATCCAGGCTGATCTCGATGCCGCGGTGGGAATCGCCCGAAGCAGGTTCGGCCGTCTCGACGCGGCGGTCGCGGTTGCCGGGGTGATCGCGGGCGGGCCGCCGGTATGGGAGACCGACAGCGATACCTGGCGGCTGTTGCAGGCCGCCGACCTCGACGGCGTGTTCCATCTGGTCCGGGCAGCCGTTCCAGCGCTGCTGGCCGCCCCAGCCGGCCGGTTCGTGGCGATTTCCTCCGCCGCGGGCACCCGTCCGTTGGCGCGCCTCGCCGCGTATTCGGCGGCCAAGCACGGCGTGATCGGGCTGGTTCGCGGTCTGGCCGCGGACCTCGCCGGCACGGCGGTGACCGCGAACGTCGTGTGCCCGGGGTCGATGGACACGGCGATGCTCGCCGAAACAGCCCGGATCTACGGCCTGGACGGGGTCGGCGAGTTCGCCCGGCATACCTTCCAACGGCGCCTTCTCGACCCCGCTGAGGTGGCGGAGGCCGTCGCCTGGCTGTGCTCGCCCGCCGCCGGAGCGCTGACCGGGGCCGTCGTGCCCGTGGACGCCGGTTTCACCGGATAGGGCAGGTCCGATCGGTCATCGGGTGCGGCACCGGGGACCCGAAGGGTATCCGGTGCGGACACGGGCCACGGGGATGGCCTGCTTGTAGTCAGGAGGACCGATGCTCACGCGACTCGAAGTTGACGGCTTCAAAAACCTGCTGGGGCTACGGGTTAACCTCGGCGCATTTACCTGTATAGCCGGTGAGAACGGTACCGGAAAATCCAATCTCTTCGACGTCATCCATTTTCTGAGCCTGCTGTCCGATACGCCGATGGTGGAACGTCTGGCGTGGTCACGGAATTGGAGCGGTGGCAACTCTCTGAGCACCGGCGACAGCTCCTCGAACGCCTTGATCCGGATGGCTCGGTCCAGCGGCTGGCATCCTGGTCACGCTTTGAGGACATGACCAAGGTCTTCGGCGAGTTCGGCCGGTGAGACCGGCCGAACTGGCAGTGGCTGGGTGCTTCTGGTTGGGAGCACCCAGCCGCTGGAACGTCCGTGAGCAAGAAAGCGGAGACTACGCCTTGCGCTTCTCGATCGCGTCGGTGAGCTGCGGAACGACATTGAAAAGGTCGCCCACCATACCGTAGTCGGCGAACTCGAAGATCGGCGCTTCTGGGTCCTTGTTGACCGCTACGATCGTCTTGGAGGTCTGCATCCCGGCCCGGTGCTGGATCGCGCCGGAGATACCGACCGCGATGTAGAGCTGTGGCGACACCGTCTTGCCGGTCTGGCCGACCTGGTTCTGGTGCGGGTACCAGCCGGCGTCGGTTGCCGCGCGGGACGCCCCCACGGCGGCACCGAGCGTGTCGGCCAGCTTCTCCACGAGAGCGAAGTGCTCAGCGCCGCCGAGACCGCGGCCACCGGAGACGACAATCTGCGCCTCGGTGAGGTCGGGACGACCCGACTTGGCTTCCACGACCCGGTCGAGGACCTTCGCCGACTTGGCGGAGTCCGAGATCGCGATGTCGACCTTCTCCTCGGTCGGTGTGGTCGGGGCGGCCTGGGGCGCGGTGCTGTTCGGCCGCACCGCGAAAACCGGCGTCCCCTTGGTGACCGTGGAGGTGACGACCGTGGAGCCACCGAAGATGCCCTGGGTGGCGGCCAGGTCTGGGGTGAGGCCGACCGCGTCCCAGATCAGGCCCGATCCGGTCTTGGCCGCTGTGCGCGCGGCGGCTTCCCTGGCGTCCGGGGTGGCGGCGGTCAGGACCGCCGCCGGCGACTTGCCGGTCACCAACGTGGCCAGGACCTCAGCCACTGGGGCCACAACGTAGTCGGTGACCTCTTCGGACTCGACGATGTACACCGTGGACGCGCCGTACTGGGCCAGGTAGTCCTTGGCTTTCGCGTACGTTCCGGGCGCGCCGAGGAAGACCGCGGACGCCTCACCCAACGACCGGGCGAGCGTCAGCAGTTCGGCGGTGATTTTTTTCGGCTCGCCGTCTGCGTGCTCGACGAGAACTAGAACCTCAGCCATCGGACAAGACCCCTCAGATCAGCTTCTGTGCGGCGAGGAAGTCAGCGACCCTGGTGCCGCCATCACCCTCGTCCTTGACGATCGTTCCGCTCTGGCGAGGCGGGGCGGGCTGGGCGTCCAGGACCGTCGACGCGGCGTTGGCAAGCCCCACCGTGCCTGGGTCCAGCCCCGCGTCCGCAACGGACAGCGTGGTCAACGGCTTCTTCTTGGCCGCCATAATGCCCTTGAAGGACGGGTAACGCGGCTGGTTGATCTTCTCGACAACCCCGACAACCACCGGCGTCGCGGCTTCCACGAGAAGGTAGCCGTTGTCGGCCTGCCGTTCGATCCGCACCGTGCCGGCACCGGGGTCGACGGTCACCTTACGGGCCTGCGTCAGCTGCGGGAATCCGAGGTGCTCGGCAAGCAGCGCGCCCAGCACACCGCCACGGGCGTCGGACGCCTCGGCGGCGGTGATGACGATATCAGGCGAAAGCGTCGCGATAACCTTCGCGAGCGCGGCGGACGTCTGGAGGGCGTCGGAACCGGCCAACGCCTCGTCGGTGATGTGGACAGCCTTGTCCGCACCCATCGACAGCGCCTTACGCACGGTTTCCAGGGCCTTCTCGGGACCCATGGTGACCACCGTCACCTCACCGCCATGAGCCTCCTTGATCTTCAGGGCCTCCTCGACCCCGTATTCGTCCATTTCGTTCATGACGTTGTCGACGCTCTTGCGATCCGTCGTCCTGGTTGTGGGATCGAGCTTCTTCTCCGCCCAGGTATCCGGAACCTGCTTGACGGTGACGACGATGTTCACGCCTCGGGGCCTCCGTAGCCACATTCATGGGTCTTCATTGCTCTTGACATGGTCGCACCTGTGTCCTTGACACGCTCAATGATCGTCGATGTGACCCAGGTCGCACTCGACCCATCCCGCACGCCAGACCGGCAATACGTGCATTCGTATGCGCGTCTGCACATCCCCTTCCGCCATTGTGACAGCTCCGCTACGTTGTGTCTCACAGCAGATCCGACGGCAATTTCACCACGAACCAGTACCCAATGAGCTACGGGGGCCCAATGGGCAGGCAACATATATCAAAAGATCACGATCAGACCGGCCGTGAGCCGCAACAAAACTTATTCGCGCGGCTACTCGCCGAAACATCCGTCTCGGACACCCGTTTCGCCCGGCAGGTCAACGAACGCGCACGCCGGCAACGACGTGTTGATCTCGGCCTCGCACGCACCACCGTAGGCCACTGGCGTCGCGGAATGCGCCCCCGTGACCCCATGGTGGCTGAGCTCGCCGCCGCCGAAATGTCGATGTTGGTGGGCTACCCCATCGCGCCGTCCGACCTCGGCTGGCGCGGCGAAAACTATCACGGCGACGACTTCGGGCTCGCCGTGGCGGAGAAACCCACGGACACTCTTCGGACCGTTGCCGGACTCTCGGGGCGAGACATGCGCAGACGAGACCTGTTACACGACGGAGCGGCCTTCGCCGCCACAGCCTTCGCCGACCCGGTGCTGGCAAGCCTCACCGGCGTCGTCGAAATGATCGGTAAGAGCCAGGCCACGGTCCCGGTGCCGACCGCGACAATGATCAGAGATATGACCGAGACCTTCCGCAAGCTCGACGCCCGCTACGGCAGCGGTGAGATTCGCGGGCAGGTGGTCGCGTTCCTGCACGACCGGGCCAAGGCCGCGCTCGACAGCCGCCACACCCCGGACCTGTTCAGCTCACTCGCCGAACTGACTCAGTTCACCGGCTGGCTCGCCCAGGATTCCAACCACCAGGCCCTCGCCCAGCGCTACTACATCCAGGCGCTTGGCCTTGCGGAACACTGCGGGGACGCCATGCTCGCCAGCCGCATCCTGTCCGCCATGAGCGACCAGGCCGGGCGTCTCGGCCAGTTCCGCCAGAGCCTGGCCATGGCGAAGGCCGCCATCGACCGGTCCCGCGGCGCGGCGTCCCCATCGGTCCGGGCAATGCTGCACGACAAATACGCCTGGGCGCTGGGCCGTTCGGGCGACGAGGCCGGCTGCAGCAAGGCGCTGATCGACATGGAACGCGAGCTCGGCCGCGCGACTCCCGGCGATGGCCCGCTATGGGCTGCCCACTACGACGAGACGGACGTGGCGGAATGCAAGGGCCACTGCTTCCTGCTGCTCGGCAAGGCCGCGGATGCCGAGCCTTCGCTGCTGGCATCCCGGTCCCGGCAGCTCGCTTCCCGGACCAGGACCCGCAGCTACGCCGAAGCCGATCTCGCACTGTCCTACCTGTCCCGGCCCAGCCCTGACGTCGAAGCCGCGCTGGACGCCGCGAGCCGCGCGGTCGAACTCGCCGGCCAGCTGGAATCCGCTCGGATCACCGACAAGCTGCGTGAGGTTGACCGCACATTGGGCCGGCATGACGATGTCGTCGCCGTCCGGGAGTGGCGGACACTCTCCGCGCCACTGATCGGCCGCGCGAAAGTCCGCGCGGAGGTGGCCTAGCGCAATGCCGTGAAGTTTGGCGGGGGCGAA
>NZ_CAKJTO010000177.1:0-6246 GCF_917627405.1 Protofrankia sp. Cj5 | reverse complement strand
GCTCGCCGCCACCGGCGGCACCGCGGTGCGGGTCTGCCCGCGGCCCGGGCTGCTCGCCGGTGATCCGGCGGCCCGCCCGCTGATCGAGATCGACGGCTGTGCCTTCGTCCGCCCGCCATGGAGGTTCACCCGATGACCGCGCTGGAACCGGGACTCGCGCAACCAGACCTGCCCGGACCGGCCGCCTCGGTGCCCAGCGTCCTGCCGGTTCGCGATCTCGTTCCGCCCGCGCTGCGCGCCTGGTGGGCGTACGCCGGTTTCTATCCGGGGCGGGATCTCCACACCCTGTTCACCGAGAACGCGCTGCGGCACCCGGACCGGCCGGCGGTCATCGACGACGACGGCGAGGCCACCTACGCCGATCTTGCCGCCCGGGTGTCCCGGCTGGCCGGCGCGTTCAAGACGGCCGGTATCCGGCCTGGCGAGACGATCGCCGTCCAGCTCCCGAACGGATGGCGCCCGGTCGCTGTGGATCTCGCGGCCGCCGCCGTCGGAGCGATAGTCCTCGCCTATCCGGTCGGACGGGGCCGGCGGGACACGCTCGCTCTGCTCGCCCGGTCCCGAGCGGCCGCGGCAGTGGTGCCGCACCGGCATGGAGACGTCGCCCCCGCGGACGTGCTGCGCACGCTGCGCCGCGACCTGCCCCACCTGCGGATGGTGATCGCGTCCGGGTCCGGCGCCCCGGACAGCCTGGAAGACCTGGTTGACTCCGGTCCGCCGCTGGCCCGCGGGGAGCCCGTCGACCCGGCCGCGCCAGCCCGCATCCTGGTCTCCTCCGGGTCGGAGGCCGCGCCGAAGATGATCGTATATTCGCATGACGCGCTGGCCGGCGGGCGCGGGGCGTTCATCGGTGCCCTGCATGCCCGGCCAACGCCGATGCGCAACTTCTTCATGGTGCCGTTGGCGTCCTCGTTCGGCTCGTCGGGCTCCGCGGTGACCGTCGCCCGTTTCGGCGGCACGCTGATCGTCTGCTCCCGTTTCGAGGCCGGCCGCGCGCTGGCTGCCATCGACGCGCACCGCCCGCACCTGGTGTTCGGCGTACCGACGATGTTCGCGATGATGCTCGACCATCCGATGATCGACCGGGTGGACATGTCCTCGCTGCACGCGGTCGTCGCGGGCGGCTCCCGGGTGGACCCGGCCACCGTGGAGGCCTGCCGGCAGGCCTTCGGCTGCGGGTTCGTCAACTGCTACGGTTCCGCCGACGGCGTCAACTGCACCACCGATCCCGGCTGCCCGCCGGCGGAGGTGCATTCGGCCGTCGGCCGGCCGAACCCGGCGGTCGCCGCGATCCGGGTCGTCGGCGAGGACGGGCGGGACGTGCCCGCCGGCAGGGTCGGGGAAATCTGGGGCCTGGGGCCGATGAGTCCGCTTTGCTATGTCGACGCGGATTTCGACGACCGCTACCGCACCGGTGGCGGCTGGGTGCGCACCGGCGATCTCGGACGTGTCGACCGCGACGGTTTCCTGCACGTCGTCGGGCGCCGCAACGAGATCGTCATCCGTGGTGGACGGAACATCAGCCCCGTGGAGGTCGAGCTGCTGCTGGCACAGCATCCCGCGGTCCGTCAGGTGGCCTGCGTCGGCGTCCCTGACCGGATCATGGGCGAACGGCTGGCCGCCTGCGTGGCGACGAAGGACGGAGCCGCGGCCCCCGCCCTCGGTGAGCTGACGGCCTACCTCGCCGACGCGCACGGCCTGGAACCGGTCAAGTTCCCGGAAAGCCTGCACATCCTCGACGAGCTGCCGCTGTCCGCGGCCGGCAAGATCGACAAAAGGTGGCTGCGGGAACAGCTCACCGGCAGTGGGCCGCGGTGAGCTCCGCGGCCATCCACTTCGATCGCGTGACCTGCCGGTACGGCCGGCGCACCGCGGTCGACAGCGTTGTTCTGGATGTCGGCGCCGGTGAGCACCTCGCCCTGACCGGAACGAACGGATCGGGCAAGAGCACCCTGCTGCGGGCGGCCCTGGGCCTGCATCCCCTCGCCGGTGGCTCGGTGACCGTCGGCAGCGTCGCGGCCCGCACCCGCGCCCAGTGGGCGGCGCGCCGCCGACAGGTCGCCTGGGTTCCCCAGCGCCTGTCCCCCGGCCGGTTCCCGTTGCTGGTCGACGAACTGCTCGACAGCGGCGGGCATCCACCCGCGGCCCGGGAGGCCGCCGCCGGGCTCGGCGTGGCAGGGCTCGGCAGCCGGCCGCTGCACACCCTGTCCGGCGGACAGCTACAGCGGGTGTTCCTCAGCCGTGCCCTCGGCGCGGTCGCCGCGGGCGCTCAGGCGCTGTTCGCCGACGAGCCCACCGCGGCACTCGACTTCGCCGGCCAGGAGCAGGTTGCCCGGCTGCTCACCCGGTTGCCGGTCACGGTCGTGGTGGTCAGCCACGACCGGGCCATGGCCCGGTCGTGTGACCGGGTCGCCGAGATGGCCGCCGGCCAGCTGCGGGTGATCTGACATGTACCGTCTCGTCGACCTCCTCGCGCTGCCCGCCGTCCAGCGCGGCGCCGCGGGTCTGCTGATCGCCGCCGTCGCGCTGCCGATCGCCGGAGTGTTCATCATCGGGCTGGACATCATCGCCGTCCGGTTCGCCGTCATGCACGTCGCCCTGCTGGGGATCACGGTCGGCCTGCTCACCGGGGCCGACCCGACGCTGTGTGGGCTCACCGCCTGCGCGTTGGCGGGCGCCGGGGTGGCGCCGTTCGCCCGGCGGCCCTCGGGCCTGCCCGGCGCGATGGGCCTGCTGATGACGTTCGCGATCGCTGGCGCGCTGCTGGTGCTGTCCCTCTCCGGGGTCAACGCCACCGGCGCGTTCGAGCTGCTGTGGGGCTCGATCCTGGCGGTCCGCGGCGTCGACCTGGTCGTGCTCGGCGTCCTCGCTGTGGCTGTCCACCTGCTCTACCGGCGCCATCGGCGCCAGCTCGCGCTGCTGCTGTTCGACCGGGAACTGGCGCTGTGCTCGGGAGTGCCCGCGGACGCCCTGATGCTCGCGCTGCTCGTGGTCGTCGCGGTCGCCATCGGCGCCGCGATCCGGCTCACCGGCGCGTTGCTGGTCGACGCGCTGACCATCCTGCCCGCCCTCGGCGCCCGCGCTCTCGGCCGCTCCCTGCGGTCGATGGTGATCTGGTCGGTCGTTCTCGGGCTGCTCGGCAGCACGGTGGGATTCACCGTCGCCCTGCTGGTCGACCAGCCTCCCGGCCCCGTGCTGGTCCTGGTCGCCGGTGCCCTGACCCTGCTCACCTATCTGATTCCTGAAGGAGCAACGGATGCGCGTCCTTCGCGCCGCCGCGCTGACCGTCCTGGCGACGATGCTGTCCCTGTCGACGATCGCATGTGGCAGCACTGACAACCCGTCCGCCGCAACCGCGGCCGGGACCCGGCCGGCCGGTGAGACACCGGCCGCGGGACCGACAGTGGTCGCCTCGACCAGCTGGGTCGGTGCCCTGGCGAAGGCGGCCGGGGCCAGGAACATCACGGTCATCGCACCCGCCACCATCCAGCATCCACCGGACTTCGAACCCACCCCCGGCGATCTCGTCAAGGTCATCGGTGCCGACTACATCCTGTACTCCGTGTTCGACGGTTTCGCCGCCAAGCTCAAGGCCGCGGCTGGTGGAGCGGGCCGGCTCGTGCCGGTCGAGCTGGAGAACACGCCGACGGCGATCAGATCCGAGGTGACCCGGCTCGGCGCCATGTTCGGTACCGCCACGGCGGCCACCGCATGGTTGTCGCTGTTCGACAGCGAATACGCCGCGCTGTCGGGCAGGGTCAAGGCCGCGCTGCCGACGCCGGCACCGACCGCGGTCGCCCACCTGTGGATGGCCTACTGGGGTGCCTTCGCCGGCCTGTCCGTCGTCGGCACCTACGGCCCCCAGCCGGTCTCGGCCGGGCAGCTCGCCGATCTGTCCGCGAAGAGGCCGGCGCTGGTCCTGGCCAACGCACACCTACCGAGTGTCAACCCGGACATCCCCGGCTCGACCCGAGTCGAGATCATCAACTATCCGGACGCCAGTCTCGACCTGCTCGAGGTCTTCCGGACGAACACCGGCCGCATCATCGCGGCGTTCTCCGCACAGCGCTGACCCCGCCGCTGGCTCCCGCCACTGACAACCGGTGCTGACAACCGGTGCTGACAACCGCGACAGCGACGCGAGGTAGGTGCCCCAGCCCCGCGCCGCCGGGCCCCTGTCGCCGATCACTCATGGCCGCCCAGGCCGCGACAGGATGAAACGGGTGAAAACCACGCCCCGGGAACCGGACAGCCCGAACGCGCGACTATTGGCAGATGGACTGCAGTACATGCCGCGAAGCGGTCTCAGCCCGCCTCGACGGGGAGAGCGAGTCCCAGCCTCCCGAGCTGATCGACGCCCATCTTGCCGGCTGCGCGCGGTGCCGCGCCTGGGAGGAGACGGCTATCGCGCTGGGCCGGTCGCTGCGGGTGGACGAGGTGTCGGCCGTCCCCGACATGGTCGACGCTGTCATGTCGGCCCCGCCGGCCCGCTCCCGCGGGCCGCTCTCCCGGATCGCCCTCGGCGGCGTCGCTGCCATCCAGATCATCGTCAGCCTCAGTCAGCTGCTCGACGGGGCAGCCGCCGGCGCTGAGGGGCACGGCGCCGAGGGGCACGGCGCCGGCGGGCATCTGTCACCGGCGCATCTGTTCAACGAGAGCGCGGCATGGAACCTCGCGCTGGGGATCGGGATGCTGTGGGCGGCCATGTACGCACGGCACGCGGCTGGCCTGCTGCCGACCATGTTCGGCTTTGTTGTCGCGCTCACCGGGCTGTCAGCTCACGATCTCGCGGTGGGCGCGGCACCGTGGAGCCGCATGATTACTCATCTGCCGCTCTTCGCCGGGCTGGCTCTGCTCTACCTCATAGATCGTGACGAACACCACCGCGGCAGGCCGGTGCCGCGCTGGCCTACCGGTCAGCCGGCCACCGACAGCGAGCAGGAGCCAGCACCGGAGCGGACGGCGCAGGATCTCCGGCCTGGCCGGCCAGACCGCCCGCCGCTACGCTCGGTGAGTCACCACCGTGCCGCGTAAGAGCGCCCGGCAACAGGGGCGTGGATCACGGTCATCCGGTGCCGGTGCCGGTGCCGGTGGCGACGGGCCGGTCGGGGTCGGACGACCACGCCGACCACGAGCCCGCGAACAACGCGGCCTCGATCCCGGCCACCGCGAGCGCGGCGATCTGGTGGGCCGCCGTCACCCCGGATCCGCAGTAGACCCCGACGGGCTCCGGCCCGTCGGCACCCAACGCCACGAAGCGGGCACGCAGCCGGTCCGGGGACAGGAAACGACCGGTCCCGTCGAGGTTGTCCCCGGTCGCCGCGCTGACCGCGCCCGGGATGTGCCCCGCCCGCGGGTCGACGGGCTCCACCTCGCCGCGGTAGCGCTCCGGCGCGCGGGCATCGAGCAGGACACCCACGCGGGCCACCCGGGCGGCGCCGTCGGCGTCGAGCAGCGGCAGGTGTCCCGCGGTGAGCACGACGTCTCCGGGGACCGGGACGGTCTCGCCGGCCTCGATCTCGAAGCCGGCCTCCCGCCAGGCGCCCAGCGCGCCGTCGAGGATGCGCACGTCGTCCACGCCCGCCCAGCGCAGCAGCCACCACGCCCGAGCCGCGGCCTGTCCCCCGTTGTCGTCGTAGACCACGACCGGCCGGCCGGCGGTGAGCCCCCAGCTCTGGGCTGACCGCTCCAACGCCGCCACGCTGGGGAGCGGGTGCCGGCCGGCTCTCCCGCCCGGTGCGGCGGCGAGCTCGGTGTCGAGGTCGACATAGACCGCGCCCGGCAGGTGGCCCGCGCGATAGTGATCATGGCCGTGGGGGTCGC
This sequence comes from Protofrankia sp. Cj5, assembly GCF_917627405.1. Taxonomy (NCBI): domain Bacteria; kingdom Bacillati; phylum Actinomycetota; class Actinomycetes; order Frankiales; family Frankiaceae; genus Protofrankia; species Protofrankia sp. Cj5. The sequence goes on along the minus strand of NZ_CAKJTO010000177.1, from coordinate 423 downwards.
CAAGAGCCCAGCGGACGTCCAGCAGCAGCGGCGGCGTGGCCGACAGCAGTTCGTCGTGCAGGCGCTCCGCGTCGACGAGGACCACGGATCCGCTGGGATCGCCCCGCCGCTGGGAGCCGCCGATTCCTCCGTCCGCTCTGCCCAGTGGTGCACCGGTTTTACCCGGCGGCCGGCGGCGCGCCGACGCCAGCAGAGCCGCGAGATCGGTCTCGTCAAGACCGCCAGGGGACGTCCGAGCCAGCGCCGCCGTAACGCTCCGCCGCTGCACCCCCGCGTTCATCGGCGCGTCAAGCCCGTGCAGGCGCGCGAGCAACACGATCTCGCCGTTGAGGAAGTCCGACTCGACCGAGCCACCGCGGGCCAGGCTCTGCCAGGTGGAGCTGCCCTGCCGTTCGTAGCCGGGGATGTCGTGCAGGACCAGCT
>NZ_CAKJTO010000176.1:4950-6687 GCF_917627405.1 Protofrankia sp. Cj5 | reverse complement strand
GCAAGCTCGCCGAGACCGACCCGCTGGGCCGGACGGTGCGCTACGGCTACGACGCCGACGGCAACCTGACCGAGGTCATCCGCCCGGACGGCGCCCGCGTCACCGCGGAGTGGAATGATCTGCGGCTACCAATCACGCTCGTCGAGGCGGACGGCGCCCGCTGGGAGCGGTCCTACGATGACCGCGGGAATCTGACCGCGGTGGCCGACCCGGCCGGGGCGCGGACGGCGTTCACCTATGATGATCGTGGTCGGCTCACGGCTGTCATCGACGCGCTCGGTCATAGCCGGCGGGTGGCCACCGACGCCGCGGGCCTGCCCGTCGCGGTGGTGGATCCGCTCGGGGCGGTCACCGCCTATGATCGGGACGGGTTCGGCCGGGTGGTCGCGGTGACCGACCCGCTCGGTGGGGTCACCCGGTTCGGCTGGACGGTGGAGGGGAAACCGGCGTGGCGGACCCTCCCGGACGGTGCGACCGAGCGGTGGGCCTATGACGCCGAGGGCAATGTGGTCGAGTATGTCGACGCGGCCGGGCTGGTGACCCGCACCGAGGTCACCCACTTCGACCTGCCGGCCGCGCGGACCGGCCCGGATGGGGCGCGGCTGGCGTTTACCTATGACACCGAACTCCGGCTGGCGGCCGTCACCAACCCGGCCGGGCTGGTCTGGCGCTACGACTACGATCCGGCCGGCAACCTCGTCCAGGAGACCGACTTCAACGGCCGGGTGCTGGCCTATGTTCATGATGCCGCCGGTCAACTCGTCGCCCGGACCAACGGTGCCGGGCAGACGGTGCGGTTCACCCGCGACCTGCTCGGCAACGTCATCGAGAAACACGGCGCGGGCGGTGTGACGACGTTCGTCTACGATGCGGTGGGTCGGGTGACGCGGGCGACGAACATGGATGCCGACTGCACCGTCGAACGGGATGCTCGTGGCCGGGTGTTGGCCGAGACCTGTAACGGCCGGACGGTCTCCTCGACCTACGATGCGCTCGGTCGGCGGATGCGGCGGGTGACCCCGTCCGGGGCGGCCAGCGGCTGGGAGTACGGCGCGAACGACCTACCACTGTCGCTGCACACCGCCGGCCGAACCCTACGGTTCACCCACGACCAGGCAGGCCGGGAGGTGGCGCGCAGTCTGGACAGCGGGGTGGTGCTGGCGCAGGCGTGGGACGCCACCCACCAGCTGCTGTCACAAACCGTGACCGCAGGTGGGCCGGGGACCGCGCGGGGTGCGCGGCTGGTGCAGCGCCGGGACTACTCCTACAGTCCGGATGGCTATGTCACCGAGATCGATGACCTGCTCGCCGGGCTGCGCCGGTTCGACCTCGACCCGGCCCGGCGGGTCACCGCTGTCCACGGAGCTGACTGGTCCGAGCGCTACGCCTATGACGCCGCGGGCAACATCACCGACGCGGCCTGGCCGGTGCCCGCGCAGCGCGACGGGAACGACGGGTCGGACGCTGCCGCGCAGGGTGGCCGGGAGTATGCCGGCACGTTGATCCGCCGGGCCGGTAGCGTCCGCTACGAGCACGACCGGCAGGGCCGGGTGACGCTGCGTCAGCAGAAACGACTGTCGGCGAAGCCGCGTACCTGGCGCTACAGCTGGGACGCCGAGGACCGGCTGACCGGTGTGACGACCCCGGATGGCCAGCGCTGGCGCTACGCCTATGATCCGTTCGGCCGGCGGATCACCAAGCAGCTCCTCAGCGACGACAATGCAACCGTGGTCGAAC
>NZ_CAKJTO010000176.1:0-4551 GCF_917627405.1 Protofrankia sp. Cj5 | reverse complement strand
GGGGACCTTGCCTGGCAGGCCCGGACCACCCTGTGGGGTGCCAGCCCACCACCGGCCGCCGGTGGCCTCGACTGCCCGCTACGCTTTCCAGGCCAGTACCACGACCCCGAAACCGGCCTGCACTACAACTATCACCGCTACTACGACCCGCTTATCACGAGCTACCACAGTTGTGACCCTCTGGGCTTGGATGGCGGGGACCAACCGCAGGGGTACGTGCCGAATCCGCTGTCTTGGATTGACCCGTTTGGATTGACGTATAATAGGCCAAATCACGCTGGCACTATAGTTAACCAAGATGGAGTTCGGGTGGTCATTCATACAAGGGATCATCCGCCGCCGCATGCGCATGTGATCGGTCGGGGCGATGAAACGCGCATTGGGCAAAATGGAAAGCCGATACTTGATGATCCGAAACTGTCGAGCGAGCAGCAAAAGGTGATTAACGAAAACATAGGTAAAATTCGTGGCTCAATTCGAGAATCGATGCGGTTATTTAGAGAAGGTCGGAAATGAGTATTTCCGCCTTGCCTGATCCACTCGTCAGGGCTCTCGGCGACCTCGCTTCATTGCTGTCAGTAGATATTTCTGTATCGGACCTCACGGACGAGCACCAGCGCTTCGCTTTGTATAGTCAGGTGGTCGCCTCCGACCACTTAAATATATCGCTGTTTGCTGTCCTATGTGCGGCGTTGAGGGTCGATCCGGACCGTGTTATGGCTAGCGGGACGGCGGGCCTTCTACTTACCGTGGATGCGCCGGACCATGTTATAGATGCCATCCGTGAGGTCGTCGGCGACTCCGTTTTTGTAAATTGCCGGATACGGGAGATTGAGATCTTCCGACAGTTGGCCGACGGTAACGTGTCTGTGCACGCTTTAGCCGGCTTGGATGGAGCTAGCGGCTGGCTGGAGGAGGCGTTGGCAAACAGATCGGAGTCGCTGGAGGTGCTGGAATATCTGGCGAAAAAGGCAACCCGGCGAGTGGCGCGTCGCATCGCTGGAGATCGACTCAGATTGTTGCGGGCACAAGCAAACTAGATTCTTGATGCGGGCACTGCACGCGGGTGGCCGCAATAGCCGTGCAATAAGAAATACTCTTGTGGAGTAGGTCATATAGCAAAAATGATGATTCCGATCAATCTGGACATTTTGATCAGAAATTGTGACCTATATCATGACTATGATACGGGATCAAATGTTAACGTACGGCCATTGTTGCGTCACGAACGCGGAGAGGAGTCGATTGGTAGGTAGCGACTACTCGATGTGATCCTGTGCAGGAGATGGAGGATTGTGCCCCTACGGGGGAGATGTCACATCACCTCAAGCTGCGTTAGGTGACGACTGTCGTGATGAGCGTTGAGGAAAAGGCGGTGTAAGAGACCTCTTCGCAGTAGGCCGGAAACCGTGTTCGATCGGTTACCGGCCAGAGGGCCTCCATGGCAGCATGACGTAGCTACGGGCAGCACATACACGATGTTCGACCGCGGAATGCCGTTGACGGCAGTTACTTTCGACAAGTAATCCGATACAAAATCTGGCCAAGCGCAAAGAGTCGACAACGGACCTGAAGTGCACTGTCCACGAAAGTGGGAACCCTCCAGCGCTCGCGGCCGGCAGGGAGCATCGGTAGATCCAACAGTCTAGAGGCAACTCCATCGTGGTGAACTACAGTGGACTGTAGTTCCGGAGCGAGGAGTGAGATGGCCAATGAGGGGTTTGTCGGGCGGGCGGCCGAGCTTGCGCGGCTCGACGCGCTGCTCAGGCGGGTGGGGGACGCGCGGCGTGACCTACCGGGCGTGGCGGTGCTGCTGCGTGGCCGGCGTCGGGTCGGCAAGTCGCGGCTCGTCGAGGTGTTCTGCGAGCGGGCCGGCCTGCCGTTCGTGTTCTTCCAGGCGAGCCAGGGCGCCGATCCCGCGGCTGAGCGGGCGGCGTTCGCCGCGGCCGTACTCGAGTCCGACATCCCGGGCCGGGAACTGTTCGAGGGAGGTACGGTCCTGCCGACATGGGCGGCGTTGTTCCGCCAGCTTGCGGCGGCGCTGCCCGCCGACGCCCCGAGCATCGTGGTCATCGACGAGCTGCCCTGGCTGATCGAAACCGACTCGGCGTTGGAAGGAGCCCTGCAGACGGCGTGGGACTCGCTGCTCTCACGGAAACCGGTCCTGCTCGTCCTGATCGGCTCCGACCTGGCGATGATGGAGCGGCTTGACGACTACCGGCGACCGTTCCACCAGCGCGGCACAGTCATGGTGCTGCCTCCGCTGAACCCCGCCGAGGTCGGCGCCATGATTGGCTTGCCGGCCGCTGAAGCCATCGACGCATACCTGATCACTGGCGGCCTGCCGCTGATCTGCCAGGAATGGGGCAGCGGCCAGTCGGTCGAGAGCTTCCTCGCCGTCTCCCTCGCCGATCCGACGTCGGCGCTGCTCGTCTCGGGGGAACGCTCGCTTGCCGCCGAGTTCCCCGGTTATGTCCAGGCCCGGAGCGTGCTGGCCGCGATCGGACATGGCGAACGCACGTGGAGCGGCATCCGGGCAGCGTCCGCAAGCGCGGAGCCGATGGCTGCGAGTTCGCTGACGAACGCGCTGCGTCTGCTGGAAGCCAAGCGGGTGGTCGCCGTCGACACCCCGCTCTCCACCAAGCCTGCCGAGAAGGAGCGTCGTTACCGGGTAGCCGACCCCTATCTTCGGTTTTATCTCGCCTACCTTGCCGCCGGCCTGCCGCTGGTCGAACGCGGACGGGGTGATCTGCTGCTGCGGCGGGTGCATCGTTCCTGGACCACGTGGCGTGGCCGGGCCGTCGAGCCGGTGGTGCGGGAGGCATTGCTGCGCATTGCCCCCGAGCTCGGCTGGCCCGAGGTGGAAGCCGTCGGCGGATGGTGGAACCGGCAGAACAACCCCGAGATTGACCTGGTCGGGGCCGACCGTACGGGCGCCGCCAACCGGATAATCTTCGCGGGTAGCATCAAATGGCAGACAGCGAAGCCTTTCGACCAACGCGACCATGCCGCTCTGATACGAGACGTCGCGGCGGTGCCGGGCGTCGACCCGGGTACGAAGCTGCTCGCCGTCAGCCGGACCGGCGTTGCCGCCGATCTGCCATTGCGGTCGGTCGGCCCGGACGAGATCATGACTGCCTGGCGATGACATGCTGGCAGGCGGTGCGGTGGGCCGCGAGCTGTTGTCGGAGATGACCGCGGACGCGGTGGCGATGGGTATGTACGCGTCACCGGCGCCTACCGACACCGGTGACGCGGCCTGATCGTGCCGGCCCAGGTGTGGGACGTTGACTACCAGTTGCTCTCACAGACCGTGACAGGCGGTGGCCGGGAACGGGTTGGAAGGCCAGGCTGCTGCAATGCCGTGACTACAGCCACAGCCCGAATGGTTATGTCACCGAGGTCGACGACATGCTCGTCGGTCTATGCCGTGCGACCCCCAAGAGATCTTTGGCTGCCTCAGTGAGGACCCAGCGGGCGGCTCGGCCCGTACCTCCAGGTTCCACCAGTTCCAGGCGCCGGAGCCGCTGGAGCTCCTCGCGTATTGTCCGGTCGGACATTCCCGGATTGACGTTCGTTGCTGCAATAAGATCACGTAGGGGAAGGGATGTGCCGGCAGCCAGAAGTTCCTGTAGTACGGCCATGCCCTCTCGGGAGACGCCGCGATCCCGAAGATGCGCCGGCACGGCGCCGCGGCGGTGGAACGTCACCAGCACACTCGTTCCCGTATCGATGATCGTCGGTGGGAGGATCCTGGTCGCCTCCACTATTCTGATCATACGTTGGATGCCGCTGCCAAGGCTGTCGACGACGCCGCGGCGGTAGAGGGCGCCAGCGATCAGTGGATTCCACGGCTGGGACTCGTGCGGTCGCAGGAGGTCGTCGACGGACAGGCCGAAATGCAGGCCGCCGATGCTCGCGACCTCGACTCGGTCGTCGTAGATGAAAACACTGATCGACCCGGCAGCGGTGCTGTACTCGCGGTGCGAGATGGCGTTGGCCAGTGCCTCCCGCAACGCCAGCACTGGGATCTCTGGCTGGTCATGGCGGATCATGCTGCTAGGGTCCAAGCGTGTCGCGACCGGCAAGTGGGTCCGGCAGAATTCCTCGGCCTGGCGCAACAGCGTGAAGGCGTTGCCGTGTAGTTGGCGTTCGTCGGCGATGGATTCGCCACGAATGGTCCCGTGGAAACGGGCGAGTTTGACCAGGCACTGGGGATAGTCGGGGAGTAGTCGTTCGCTTCTGGCGAACAGGACCGCACCAGCGTTGAGGATGCGTTCGCCCTTGACCAGGCCGAGGCCGCGCAGTAGATCGAGGGGATCACGGCTGAGCGGTTCGCTGACCCGCCCCCGGCGGACCGCATCGTCGAGCGCCCGTGCGATTTCCGCGTGGTCGAGGTCGTCGGGTGCCAGGGTGGCTGGCTCGATCTCCCACCGGTCGGATGTGTGCATCTGTTCGAGGAACAGCCGCTCGTACTCTTCACGGGACATGACGGCCGTGACCGCGCCGATTCTCTTGTAGGCGACGCCTTTGTACCGGTAAGGCCGATAC
>NZ_CAKJTO010000175.1:0-6534 GCF_917627405.1 Protofrankia sp. Cj5 | reverse complement strand
GTCCCGTACCGCGCGCAGCCGGTCAGCCACCCTGTATCACCACCCGGCGCAGCGCGAGCGCGGTCAGCGCCCGGCCGGCGGCCAGCAGCAGCACTGCCCAGCCGGCCTGGAAGGCGAACGCCGTGCCGAGGCCGGCGCCTGCCACCCGGCCGAGGTAGACATCCATCGGTACCTGGACGGTCGCGGCGAACGGCGTGATGCGCGCGAGGGCGCCGAACACCCCAGGGATGATCGTAAGCGGGAGGACCGAACCGGAGAAGAAGAGCGAGGCCAGCGCGGCCACCGCCTGTACACCGCGGTCGTCGGCCAGCCAGAAGGCGCTGAGCGCGACCAGGTACCGGAGGCCGAAGCTGACCAGCACAGCCAGCGTGAGGCTCAGGGCGAACGCGGCCCAGCGCGACGCGGTTGACGGCAACCGCAGCCGGAAGACCGCCGCGCACACGGCGACCGCGGGCATTGCTCGGGTGAGCAGGTAGACCCAGACCCGGCCGATCTCGTGACCGAACCACCATCGCACGAACCCGACCGGCCGGGCGATGTCGACAACCACGTCGCCGGTGCGGATCCGGTACGGCAGGTCGATCACCCCACCGAAGACGGCCACGCACACGCCCACGCCCTGTCCGACAATCATGAATGTGATCGCGCCGGTGGTGTCGTAGCCGGCCAGGTTCGGTGTCTCTCGCCACACCGCCTGTGCGATGTGGGCGCGCAGGATGCCCGTGACAACGGTGGCGAAGACAGCGGCGGCCACGGTGGACCGGTAGGCGGTGTAGCGCCGGGCGCTGCCAGCGACAACGGTGGTCCATAAACGTATGGACGCACGGTAACCGACGGTCGTCGGGCGCATCCGGAGGAGTCCTGCCAGTAGAGGAAGCACGGAGAAATGATCACAGTGGGTCCGTGGTGGGGCAAGGGCGGTTCGCTGTGCCAGCGCCGCTGGCGGGGCTCGCTGCCGGTTGCCGCGATCGCCGGTGGAACCGACAGACACGGCACCCCGTAAGGTGTGTGGCGTGGCGCTGATCCTTCTGCCTGCCGTGGATGTGGCCGACGGCCGGGCCGTCCGCCTGGTCCAGGGCGAGGCGGGTACCGAGACCTCCTATGGTGACCCGCGCGATGCGGCGCTTGCCTGGCAGCGCGACGGCGCCCAGTGGATCCATCTCGTCGACCTCGACGCGGCGTTCGGCCGTGGCTCGAACCATGATCTGATCGCGGAGGTGGTTCGGTCGGTCGACGTGGCGGTGGAGCTCTCCGGCGGTATCCGGGACGACGCCTCGCTGGACGCGGCGCTGGCGACCGGCGCCGCCCGGGTCAATATCGGCACAGCCGCGCTGGAGAACCCCGGCTGGGTGCGGGCTGCCATCGGCCGGGTCGGGGACAGGATCGCCGTCGGCCTCGACGTCCGCGGCACGACCCTGTCCGCCCGTGGCTGGACCCGTGACGGCGGCGAGCTGTTCGACGTGCTGGCCCGCCTCGACGCCGACGGGTGCGCCCGCTACGTCGTCACCGACGTTCATCGTGACGGCATGCTCAGCGGGCCCAACCTGGACCTGCTGCGGGATGTCACCGCGGCGACCTCCCGGCCCGTGATCGCCAGTGGTGGGGTGTCGTCGCTGGCCGACCTCGCCGCGATAGCCGGTGTGGCGGGCGTCGAGGGCGCCATTGTCGGCAAGGCCCTGTACGCGGGCGCGTTCAGCCTGCCCGCGGCGCTGGCGGTAGCGGCGGGCCAGCCTCTGCCCAGCCGATGAACAGGTTTATTCGATGACCGTCGCGGTCCGGGTCATCCCCTGTCTGGATGTCGACGCCGGGCGGGTCGTCAAGGGCGTGAACTTCACTGACCTGCGTGACGCTGGTGACCCGGTGGAGATGGCGAAGCTGTATGACGCCGAGGGCGCTGACGAACTGGCCTTTCTCGACATCACCGCGTCCAGCGGGAACCGGGAGACCACCTACGATGTGGTCCGGCGCACCGCCGAGCAGGTGTTCATCCCGTTGACCGTCGGCGGTGGGGTACGTTCCGCCGACGACGTCGACCGGCTGTTGCGGGCCGGCGCGGACAAGGTCGGTGTCAACACCGCCGCGGTCGCCCGCCCTGAGCTGGTCCGGGAGTGCGCGCTGCGGTTCGGCAGCCAGTGCGTCGTGCTGTCGGTGGACGCCCGTCGTACCCGCGAGCCAGGCGCCCCGCGGTTCGAGGTGACAACCCACGGTGGGCGGCAGGGCACCGGTATCGACGCGGTTGCCTGGGCGGCGCGGGCGGTGGCGCTCGGCGCGGGGGAGATCCTGCTCAATTCGATGGACGCGGACGGGACCGGGGACGGCTACGACCTGGAGATGATCGAGGCTGTCCGCGCGGCCGTGCGCGTGCCCGTGATCGCCAGCGGCGGCGCCGGGTCGCTCCGGGACTTCCCCCGGGCAGTGGGCGCGGGCGCGGACGCGGTGCTCGCCGCGAGCGTCTTCCATTTCGGCCACCTGCGTATCGGTGACGTCAAGGACGCCCTGCGAACCGCCGCGGTACCAGTTCGCTGAACCCATGTCAGCTGTTGGACGTTCATTGGACATCTGCCGGGTGGACGATGTGATCGTCGGCGATAGTCGATGCTAGCCGGTGGTCGGTGCCAGCCGATAGCCGATAGCTGAACCCATGTCAGCTGTTGGACGTTCATTGGACATCTGCCGGGTGGACGATGTGATCGTCGGCGATAGTCGATGCTAGCCGGTGGTCGGTGCCAGCCGATAGCCGATAGCCGATAGGTAGTGCCGGTCGATGGTTGGTGCCAGCCGATAACCACTCCCCGGGCGCGGGCCAGCAGCCAACGACGCGGGCGCCGGATATACAGCGGCGCCAGGCGGTAGCGGCATGATTGTGGGGTGGCACGTCGCGGGGGCGTTCGATGGGAGCGGGATGCTGGCTAAGAGCGCCCGGTAATAGGGGAGTGGATCAAGGAATGGGGTTGGGGTGCGGGCGGCGCAAGGCGGCGAGGTGCGTGCCCCAGCCCCGCGACACCGCGTCCCCTATTGCCGGTCGCTCTAAGTTTGTTGTGGCGGGCTGTTTTTTTGGTTTCAATTCGTCTGGGTGGTGCCAGCGTCGGCGGTGTAGTGAGCGACGAGAGGAGAACCATGCCCAATGATCCGGCGGGATCGACACGGCTGGTTTCCGCAGGTTCACCTGATGTTATCCGCAAAGGTCTGGCAGTCCTTGGGATGGGTATCCGCGAGGAACCTCGCTCGTTCGCCCTGGCGGTTGCCGGCAGTTCGTTGTTCGGTTTTATGACCGTGGCGAGTTCGATCGTGCTCGGCGAGGTCATCGACAGAGTCCTGCTGCCGTCCCTCGCGGCCGGGCGGGTGACGGTGGGCGGCCTCGCGCTCGCGGTGGTGTCACTGGTCGCGGTCGGCGTTGCCAAGGCTGTGGGCATGTTCGTGCGCCGGCTCGGCGGCGGGATGATGACGTTCCGGCTGCAGGCACTCTACCGCCGCCGGGTGATTCGGCAGTATCTGCGCCTGCCGCTGTCGTGGCATCAGCGCCACTCGACCGGTCTGCTGCTGTCCAATGCCAACGCGGATGTCGAGGCGGCCTGGGCTCCGGTTCTTCCGCTGCCGTTCGCGGTGGGGGTGCTAGTCATGATTGTTGTCGCTCTGGTGGTATTGATCATGACGGATCCGTTGTTGACCGCCATTGGATGTGTCATTTTTCCGCTTTTTGGGGTCATTAATATCATTTACGGGCGGAAGGTCTCGCCGTTGCTCTCGCACGCCCAGCAGCTGCGGGCGGAGGTGAGCGCGGTGGCACACGAGTCGTTCGATGGTGCTCTTGTGATCAAGGCAATGGGGCGGGAAGCCGCCGAGACAGCCCGGTTTGCGCGCAAAGCGGACGAGCTCAAAGCGGCAATGATACGTGCCGGGCGGGTGCGCGGCCTGTTCGATCCGGTGATGGACGCGTTGCCGAACATCGGCGTTCTCGTGGTCCTGCTGGTCGGTACGGCCAGGATCGCCGCGGGCGCACTCGATGTCGGCGATCTGGTACGCGTCGCCTACCTGTTCACGGTCCTGGCATTCCCGCTGCGGGCGATCGGCTGGGTGTTCGGTGAGCTGCCTCGGTCGGTTGTCGGCTACGGCCGGGTGCGTGCGGTACTGGACGCCCGCGGCGAACAGGGCTTTGGACCGAAGACGTTGAGCGCCGCCGGACCGGCAACGCTGACCGTGGCGGCTGTCACCTACACCTATCCGCGATCGGTTGATCCGGCCGGGTCGAGCGCCCCGGCGCTGGACGCGGTGAGTTTCGATGTCGCCGCTGGCCGCGTGGTGGCCCTGGCCGGACGGACCGGGTCGGGGAAGTCGACGTTGGCCGGCCTGCTGGTCAGGCTCTACGATCCTGACGCTGGCGCGGTCCGCATGGACGGGGCCGATCTGCGGGACCTCGCCGACGGTGCGGTCACCACGACCGTCTCGCTGGTTTCCCAGCAGGCCTTCCTGTTCGACGACACGGTCCGCGGCAATGTCACGCTCGGCGTGGCCGTGGATGACGCTGCGGTATGGGAAGCGCTCGCTCGCGCACAGGCGGACCGCTTTGTCGCGGCGCTGCCCGCCGGTCTTGACACGCAGGTCGGCGAACGGGGCACCACGCTGTCCGGCGGGCAGCGGCAGCGGATCGCCCTGGCCCGGGCGTTGGTCCGCCAGCCGCGTCTGCTTGTTCTCGACGACGCGACATCCGGCGTTGACCCGCGGGTCGAGGCCGCCATCCTCGCTGGCCTGCGGGAGCGGGCAGGTGCGTCCACGGTGGTTGTCGTCGCGCACCGGCGGGCAACGATCGAGCTGGCTGACGAGGTCGTGTACCTGGATCGAGGACGGGTGGCCGGGCGAGGCAGCCATCATGAGCTGATGGCTGCCTCGCCCGGGTATGCGGCGCTGCTGACCGCCTACCAGTCGAGGAGCGAAGGCGACAGCCCGGGTGAGGGGGCCATCGGGGCTGGGACTGTCGGGACTGTTGAGGATGCCGCGGTGGCACGGTGAGCGTCACCGTTCCGGCGCCCCGCCAGGAGGATCCGGATCCCCGGCTGGATGGCATGGCGCCGGAGAGCGGCTCCGTGATCCGCGGAACCCGCAACGAGGGACACCCGGCTGCCGCTCCCGACGGCACCGGCAGCGCTCCGGCCCGGTCTGGAGAGTCGCTGGGGGCGACGCTCGGTAAGATCCGGCGGCTCGTACCGGAGCTCACCGCGGGCCTGCCGGTGACCATCGCTCTTGCGCTCATCGCCACCACGGGACGAGTGGTGATCCCGATCGCGGTCCAGCAGACCGTCGACCACGGCCTGCTGCACGGAGCGCCCAAGCTGCGCGTGGTCGGCTGGGCGGCGGCGGGCGCGATGCTGGCGATCGTGGTGACGGCCGCAGCGGCCTACCGCATGAACGTCCGCCTGTATCGGATGTCCGAGGCTGCGTTGGCGACACTGCGGATACGTGTTTTCGGGCACATCCACGGTCTGTCCGCGTTGACCCAGCTGGAGCAGCGGCGGGGAGCCCTCACCTCGCGGGTGACCAGCGATGTTGACCAGATGTCGCAGTTTCTGCAGCTCGGCGGCATGATCTTGCTGTTGTCCTCCGGGCAGATGCTGATCGCGACCGTGCTTATGACGATCTATTCCTGGCCTTTGACCATCGTTGTCTACGCCTCCTTTGTGCCGATGGCTGTTGCGGTAAGGCGCTTTCAGCCGCTCCTTGCGCAACGCTACCGGGCGGTTCGAGAGCGGGTTGCGGACATGCTGGGCGCGATTGCGGAGTCCGTGGTCGGCGCCGCGGTGGTACGCGCCTACGGCGCTCAGGCGCGCACCGAGACGCGGGTCGACACCTCCGTCGACCGCTACCGATCGGCGCAGACCGCTGCGCAGCGGCTGGTCGCCACGGTCTTCTCGGCCGGTGAGCTGGTGGCGGCATGCGCGACCAGCGCCGTGGTGGTCGGCGGGGTGCTGCTCGGGGTGGACGGTCATCTCAGCGCTGGCCGGCTGGTGGCCTTCCTGTTCCTGGTCACCCTGTTCGTGCTGCCGTTGCAGACGCTGACCGAGGTGCTCAATGAGGGCGCGAACGCGCTTGCGGGCCTGCGCCGTGTCCTTGATGTGCTGGACACACCGCAGGATGTCCGTGACCCTGGCTCCGAAACTGGAAAAGATCTTCCTGTTGGCCCGCTCGGGGTGCGTTTCGACGGTGTCGCGTTCGCTTATCCAGGAGGACCGCCCGTCCTGCAGGCCATCGACCTGGACATAGCGCCACAGACCAGGGTCGCCGTGGTCGGTGAGACGGGATCGGGCAAGACCACCCTGGCGAAACTGCTCACGCGGCTGATGGACCCGACAGCTGGCCAGGTGCTGCTCGGCGGTGTGCCCGCGGAGCAGGTCCGGTTCGCCTCGTTGCGTCGGCGGGTTGTCATGGTCCCGCAGGATGGCTTCCTGTTCGATCTGAGCATCGCGGACAACGTTCGCTACGGATGCCCGGAGGCCGGCGACGCCGACGTTGCGGACGCCTTCACCGCGCTGGGGCTTGCGG
>NZ_CAKJTO010000174.1:0-6618 GCF_917627405.1 Protofrankia sp. Cj5 | reverse complement strand
GGCGCGACCGGTAACGCGCCCGGTGAGCTACAAGGTGGTCTTCACGGCCACGGCACGGCGAGACCTCCAGCACATCCCACCGCGCATCGTGCCAGCGATCATCGAGTTCGTCTTCGGCGACCTCGCGGTCGCGCCGCAGCGGGTCGGCAAACCTCTCGAACGGGAACTGGCAGGCACCTTCAGTGCCCGTCGCGGACCGTACCGGGTGCTGTACGTGGTCGACGAGGAAGCGAAGCTCGTGACGCTTCTGCGGATCGCTCACCGAGCCGATGTCTACCGCCCCGGCGGTAGGTAGAAGGAGGTCTGGCCCCGGCTGGGCACCGCGAGTTCGACGACGCTTCGATAGCCACCGTCATCGCGTGCAGCCCCAGCCTGAAGCTGCACGCGATGACAAGCCGGCCGGTTCGAGAACCGCTGGTCGCGCCCGCAACCTTCTGCGTGCCGTCTTGCCGGGGGCACGCAAGAACGATCTTTGTAGCGCTGCTTGTGCTGGTCAAACAGGGTGAGCAATATCGGAACCAACATTGGGTCGCTCGGGTCCAAAGCGCGCGGCGGGAGCACCGCTGCCGATCGTCGCGTCCCAGATGGGGCGGTCGGCCTTCCTTTGGCCTGTGCCGTGCCAGGGCCGGCGAATCAGCGCGGACGTGCTACCGTGCGCAAATAGATCACCTTATAAAATATCGCCCCCGACGGGCCGCGGAGCCGCGCTGACGGGGCATTCCTGGTCAAGCTGATGAGGGGGCGATGTGCCTGGCACAAGGCGCTCGGGGGATGGTGCCCCCAGCGGGACCACGGACGCGGAGACCGGCGCGGCCGGCCACTGCGACTTCTTCCTTACCCATGCCCGCGCCGATGCCGAATGGGCGAAATGGATCGCCTGGCAACTCGAGGAGCACGTACGTTTCGACGGTCGGAAGGCGCAGGTTTTTCTCGAAGCCTGGGATATCGTGCCCGGATCGGATCTGGTAGCCAACATCAGCCGCATGCTCGACCGCTCCGACCGGGTCGTGCCCATCCTCTCGCCACACTATTTCGCCGATCCCGGCGATCATGTGTGGCCGGCGGCCTGGACGGGCGACCAGGACCGGCTTCGGCGCATCGTGCCGGTGCGGGTCGAGGCCTGCGTACCTACCGGCCTGCTCCGGACGATCCATTACATCGACCTGGTCGGCATGGACGCCGAGGCGGCCGCAGCGGCCCTGCGCACCAGGATGTCCGACGCCATCAAGGGTCGACTGACATGCCGACGCCGACGGTCAGAACGGCCTGCCGCCTCGCGTCTGCCGCGCTGCTGGCCTGTCTCGTCTACGCGCTGGGAGTCAGCGGTTGTTCGTCGCGGGAATCCGGCGACGACGGCGTCGGGCCGATCACCTTCTCCGGGATCGCCGACCTCACCTACGGCCACCAGGTCACCAACGCCGTCGGCCGCTGGAACCGGGAACACCCGAACCAGCACGTCCGATACATCGAGCAGACCGACTCCGCCGACGAGCAGCGCGCCCAGCTCATCGCGACCGCGCAGGGCTCGCACGAGTGTTATGACGTGCATTCGCTCGATGTGGTGTGGACGGCGGAGTTCGCCCGCGGCCACCTTGTCGTACCGCTGGATGCGCACGAGTCGCGCGCGTACGGGATCAGAAAGGATCTCTTCGTCCCCGCGGCGTGGGCGAGCGGGCGTTACCGCAACCAGCAGTGGGCCGTGCCGTTCCTCGTCAACACCCCGCTGCTGCTCTACCGCAAGGACATTCTCGACGCGGAGCGGCTGCTCCCGCCCACCAGCCTGAACGAGATGATCTCGCAGATCAAGTTGATCAACAAGCGGCGCGCCACCGCCGGCCAGCCGCCGGTCGGCGGCTTCGGCGGTCAGTTCGCCCGCTACGAGGGCCTCACCGTAAACGCCCTGGAAATCATCCGCAGCCTCGGCGGCGACCTCGCCGCGGGCCCCGACACGCCGCTCTCCGAACCCGACGACATCGGCGCGGCCCTGCGCCTGCTCGCGGCCGGCACCGAGGCCGGCACCGAGGCCGGCGGCTGGCTGCCGCAGGAAACGCTGACCGATCGCGAGCAGGGCAGCCGAGACGCCTTCACCCAGGGCCAGCTGCTATTCCTGCGCAACTGGCCCTATGCCTACAAACTGGTCACGGCCGCGGGCTCACCGCTCGCCGGAAAGGTGGGTGTGGTGCCGCTGCCCTGGAGCGGCGTCCTCGGCGGCCACAACCTCGCCGTGTCGACCTGCTCCCGGCACCGCGCCACCGCCTGGTCGTTCATCAGCTACATGACGACCAACCGCGACATCCAGTCGGCCATGTTCCGCGACGGCGGCTACCCGGCCGCTCTGCTCGCCGTCTACAGCGACCACGAGGACGAGTTCGGCCGAGCGGTCGTCAGCAGCCTGAAGGGCGCCGGCACCCGTCCGATCAGCCCGTACTACGCTGCCGTGAGCGGAACCATCCAGGATGCCGTCCACAGCGTGCTGACCCACGAGCGCACCCCCGCCGAGGCCGTCGCCTTCCTCCAGCAGCAGCTGCCCGATGCCCTCCATGGCGGATAGCCGGTCGCGCCCCTGCTTGCGAATGATGGATGCCGCGGACGGCCGGGCCGGGTAACGGATTCGAGGCGTGCGGGAGTCAGCGGTCGGCTGGGAGGCCGAAGAGCTGGGTCCAGTAGACGCCGTAGCTGCCGCCGCGGGCACAGCCGACCCCGATCTGGGTGAAGTCCCCGGTAAGGATGTTCTTCCGGTGCCCGGGGCTGTTCATCCAGCCGGCCATCACCTCGGCCGGGCCCGGCTGTCCCGCGGCGACGTTCTCACCCAGCATGCGGTAGCGATAGCCGGCCGCGGCGGCGCGGTCGGACATCGTCCGCCCGTCCAGGCTGACGTGGTCCATATAGCTGTTGGCCGCCATGTCCTCGCTGTGCCGCTGCGCGGCCAGGGCCAGGCGGGGCTCGGACGCCAGCGGTCCAGCGCCGGTCCTGGCGCGCTCGGCGTTCACCAGCACGACCACCTCCGCCAGCGGGCCGGCCAGCGGCGCGGTGTCGTCGTCCACCTGGACGCCGAAATCACGGACAAGCCCGGCAAGACCGTCAGAGTAGCCCTGGCCAAGCGCACGGATCCTCCAGGCGCCGCCGCGCCGGTAGATCTCGGCGAGGAGAAACACGGTCTCAGCGCGCGGCCGGGGCGGTGTGAAGCGCACCAGCGTGGAGCCTTCACCACCGCGGATATCCAGCACCGGCACTGGCAGCTGCCCGAGCGACAGCGCGCTGTCGGCGGGGCTCACGACCACCACCACCCGGCTCGCCCCTGGCCGCAACCGGCCCGGATCGATGGTCACGCTGTCACCGTTCACCGTGGCGCCAGGCGCGGACGGCTGGTTATAGAAGACGAAGTCCTGATCCGCCGCGACCTTCCCGTCGTCACCGGTGATGAGAAGCGAGAGGTCGAAGGGGCCGGGCACACGGACCGACAGGACGCCACCGGGTAACGGCCGGTTGGCACCGGCAACCAGCTCGATCATGACAGCTCCCGAACACGTTGCCGGCCTGTGTTGTGTGCTGCCGGTAGGCGGCATCGCCACGGCGCGGATAGGCTAGGTCACGGAAAGGACGTAAAGTCACATTTTGGCCCCGCTACCAGATGTTATTGTGCCCGGCATGGCCGAGCCGGCGTCCCCCTCACTGGGATCTTCTTCCTCCTCCAATACTCCCACCGCGCTCGACGGGGCAACGTCACAAACCTCGCGCCCAGAGCCGCCACCCACTCCACCGATGCCGGTGGCCAGCACCTCGATCAAACGATCGATCAAGCTGTTCCAGGCCTGCCGCCGCGAGCAGGTCGATCCCGCGGGCTTCTACTCGCTGCTCGCCGCGGACTCGGTGCACCAGCTCAGCCAGTTCACCTCGCTGGCGGGGTCGGTCGTGCTGGACGTCGGCGGCGGCCCCGGCTATTTCCGTGCCGCGTTCGGACGAGCCGGCGCCCAGTACTTCTGGGTTGAACCGGATATCTCGGAGATGAGCGCGGGAGGGATCGTGGAACCGGGACGGGTGCTTGGCAGCGCCCTGGACATGCCGTTCGCCACCGCCTCGGTGGACATCTGCTATTCCTCAAACGTTCTTGAGCACGTCCCCGACCCGTGGCGGATGTGTGCCGAAATGGTGCGGGTGACCCGCCCCGGCGGCGTGATCTTCCTGAGTTTCACCAACTGGCTGTCACCGTGGGGCGGCCACGAAACCTCACCATGGCATTATCTGGGCGGCCACCGGGCGGCGCTGCGATACGAGCGCCGCAGCGGTGTCGCGCCCAAGAACCTCTACGGCACCAGCCTGTTCCCGGTGTCGGTCGCCGACGCCCTGGCCTGGGCACGCGGCCGAACCGACATCCAGATCCTCGAGGCCATGCCGAGGTACCTGCCTACCTGGACAAAACCAGTCCTGCGGGTTCGGGGCCTGCGGGAGGTCGTCACCTGGAACCTCGCGATGGTCTTCCGCAAACGTTGACAAAAAGCTGTCATCGCATGCATCCCGACATACGATCCGGCCGCGTCGACGACATTGTTCCCGACGGTGTCGTCGACGCGGCCATCGTCACCAGGATTATCGAAAGCTCGATCTCACACACGCTCTCAGACCAGCCGTAACTGGTGGCCCTGGTTCGCCCGTTGCGGGCGGGTACCCGCCGGGCCCGAACGGCGCTGGAGCAGTGGCTCACCAAGAACGTCCAGAAATGGTGACGGCCGTGTCTCGACGACCGCCCCACCCCGGCCGCGGCGAGCCGCCTGGGTGAGCACGAGCCGCCCCTTGGCCCGGGTCATGCCGACGAACAACAGCCGGCGTTCCTCGGCGTCCTCGCCGCCCTCTCCAGCGCTGGGACCCGCCGCGTTGACAGCTACTGGCGAGGAGGCACCCGCCCAGCTCAACGGCAACAAACCAGCCTCGCAGCCAATAATGATCACAAGGCCGAACTCCAGGCCCTTGGATGCGTGCAACGTCAGCAACGAGATCCGATCCGCACGCGGATCAAGAGTGTCGACCTCCGCGCCGAGCGCGATCTCGGACCGGAACCGCTCCAGATCATCCCCGCACTCGGTGGCGAGAGAGGTCAGGATGTCAAGCGCGTAGCGGATCTCGATCTCGCCAAGAACCGGCTGGCCGGAGGCTGGCAGGCCGGTGGTGACGGCCGGCGCGGGAGAAGCGTCGATCATCTCTTGTGCGGCGGCACGCAGCCTCGCGAGGACGGACCGCCGCTCCGCGGAGCCGCCCTCGCGCTCGTCGATGAGCTCCAGCAGACGCCCGACGCCCGCGGCGTCGGCAAACCGGTTGTGGGAGCGCCGCTGGAAGGGAAAACCGTGGCGGTCCAGCGCGTCCATCACCGGCCGGGCCTGGCGAGCCGTGCGGTAGAGCACCGCGATGTCGGCGAAGGAGAACCTGTCCTCGCCGGTCCCGTCCACACCGAGGTCGAGCGCGTGAAAGGAGGTGCCGCCCAGCGCCTGTTCGATGGTGCTCACGACGACCGCGGCCTCCTCGGCCTCGTTCGAGGCTCGATGCAACAGCGGCCGCGGGCTTTCTGGGTGGGTGCCGACCGCCGCGAGCGTCCGGCCGGGAACGAGCGTCGCCGGTTCGATCAGGCGGACGGCGGCATCCACGATGGCCGGCGTGGAACGGTAGTTACGGGTGAGCGAAACCATCTGGGCGTCGGGAAAGTCCTCTCGAAAACGCAGGAAGAATCCCACATCGGCGCCGCGGAAGGAGTAGATGGCCTGGTCCGGGTCGCCGATCGCGCACAGGTTCGCGGCAGGCCGGTCAACCGCCGCACCAGCTGGTCCCGTACCGGCGGAACGACCTGTCAGCATCGTCAGTAGCACGTACTGCAGCTCGTCGACATCCTGGTACTCGTCGACCCAGACATGCCGCCAGCGCGCCTGGTAGGAGGCGGCCAGGTCCGGCCGCGCCCGCATGGCGACCACCGGCAGCCCGACCAGGTCGTCGAGGTCCACCAGGCCACGCGCGCGCAGTGCCTCGTCGTACCGCCGGGCCGGGCCCGCCAGCTCATGGCCCGCCAGCTCATGGCCGCTCGGCGGAGCACCGAGCGCGCACGCCCGGCGGAACCCGGCCAGCTCGCGCCGGACCCGTTCCAGGCTGCGCACGCCCGTGACCGTCCCGGCCAGCGCCTCCCGCAGGATGTGGGTGCACGTCGCGTCGTCGGCGATACGGACGTCCGCGCCGAGGCCGAACAGCTCGTGGCAGTCCTGGACGATCCGCAGGCCCAGGCCGTGGAAGGTGGTGGCGAGGATGCGGGGCGCCGCCTCGCCGGCGAGCGCGTCGAGCCGCTCCCGCAGCTCGGTCGCGGCCCGCCGGGTGAAGGTCACCGCCAGGCACTGTTCGGCGGGCACGCCCTGCTCCCGGACCCGGTGCGCAATCGAGTGGACCAGGGTCCGGGTCTTGCCGGTGCCGGGTCCAGCAATGATCAATAATGGTCCCCGGATGACCGCGGCCGCCGCGCGTTGTTCGGCATCGAGACCGGCCAGGATCGACGATCCGGCCGGGCCGGCGCTCGCCCCCACGCCGGTCGGGGCGGGGGCCGCCGGAGCCGCGGCTGTGGCCGCGCTCGTGGCCGCGGTCTTGGGC
>NZ_CAKJTO010000173.1:0-6671 GCF_917627405.1 Protofrankia sp. Cj5 | reverse complement strand
TCCTCGGGCGCTCTTAAAGTACCGTGATCGGTGGCGCACCCGCCCGCACGGTTTCCATCCTGTCCTGACGGACGCCAACGAACAACGGACGCACCACAGTCCGACTGAGTGAAACCAGCGCGGCGCTCATACGCCGTCCGTCAGACCGCACGGCCCAGCAGACCGCACGGCCCAGCAGACCGCGCCGTCCGTCAGACATGGCTGGAAACGTTTCCGCGCCCGCGGACGCGCCGCCTCCTGGAACACCACGACGGGCCGCGGGTGCGCGCTGCCCCCTTTTCTCCGAACGATTCTTCCAGCTCAAGGAGCTCCTGCCGAGATGAAGCGTCGCCTCGGTCGCGTCCGCGACGTCCACGCCGTATCGGGTTCGATCCTGATCGGACCAAGCCGGCGCACCCGCTTCAGGATGTGGTTGCGAGGCCGGCGGGACGGCCGTGTCGGCCTGCCGACGCCCGCTGTCCCGCTGCCACAGGCCAAGCCCGCGCCGGGCACAGCCCACGACACGGACCCGGTCAGCTGGAGTGCCGATCCACAGGCGTGGTCGACACCGGCGATCAGGGAAATCAAGGCGCTGGCCGCGCGCTCACACCACGCGCTCGGGGTCGAGGCCCTGGCTGCCCTCGACGGCATTGACACCGGCATCGCCCGGCTGGAAGCCCTGGTCGCGCGGTTGACCAGCGAACTCCCGATGAACACGGAGAAGGAACGTCTCCACCTCACGCCGAAACAGCCGCGTACCTGTGACGACGAAACAGCCCGCGCGAACCGGCGGGCCGCGACAGGCCGCTCGAAACGGGACGCTACCCGCCAGCGGCTGGACACCGCCCGAGAGCAACTCGCGGAACTACGCAAGCAACGGGAGGTGACGGCTGACCGCGCGGTCGCCCAGGCGATGGCCGTGTCATCGTTCTGCCTCCAGTACATCGAGGTCTACCGCGCGGCGAACCTGCGGGTCCGCGGTGAACAAGCGCCGGTCCTCGCGGCGGCATGGCCGCAGCCTGAGATCAATGAACCGGCCTGGCTCGCGGACCTTCGTCCCCGGCGCACCCGCGCCGCGGCGACCGTGGCCCCCATCCAGTGAGCACGGCCCCGCAGCCAGTGGCGAACGAATCCGCGCAGCCGATAAGGAAGGCATGACATGGGTCTTTTCTGGACACGTGGCTCGGCCATTCGCCGCTACCGTCCGTTGAAGGCCGACAATCGGACCAAGAACATCAACCGGTGGATCCGGGAGGCCCGGGAAGCCGGCGCCCGGGACGCGGCGGCCAACTTCCCCGACGCCGAGGTCGGCGGCACCCGGACCCCTTACGAGCGGGCGTTCGCCAGTCACAACAAAATCATCGCTGGCGATCTCGGAGCGGGATACGCGTTCGCGTGGCTCAACAGGAAGAAACGGGTCATCCGAGCGGTAGTCCGGATGGACGTCCTCAAGCAGTCGATGGCCGATCACGACCAGGCCGTCACCGACGCCGAGACAACGCTCACCAATGCCTGGGAGGCGTCGAAGAGCGGGCCGGACAGCTGGCGGCGGCTGCTGGCGCATCTGCCCGGCCAGGCGCTGCTCCGCCTCGTCATCGCCGGTTCGATCATCATCGGTGAGGCGGTCGCGCTCAAGCCGACCCTCGACATCCTTGGTCAGTCCTACTGGATCACCTACTTCCTGGTTGTGACAGTCGTAGGCGCCGGGCTGCTCATTGCCACAGCGATCGCCCGGCATCTGAAGGAAAAGCGGCTCGAACCGGTCACGGCCGAGGCAGGCCTCGGCCGGCACACGCGGCAGCACCAGTCGGCCGGGCAACCTGACGAACCGGCTGGATGGCTTCAGCGCCCTCGCGACCTGTTCGTCTGGAACGGCACGACCGTGCTCGTAGCCATGAACGTCTTCGTAGCGCTCGTGCGCGCGCAGACCTTCGTCGCCGACGCCGACCTACTGCGGGCAGACAACATCAAGGTTGGCGTAGACAAGACCGGCGCATTCTGCATGTTCCTGTCGCTTCAGGTCGCCTTCACCTTCGCGGTCGCCTTCTTCGAGTACCAGCTCCACGACCCGCGGGCGGCGACCGTGCGCGGGGCTGCCTGGGCGTTGCGCAGATCAAAGGCCTGGCGCCGGTTCGCACGGCTGCGGCATGCCTGGGCAACGCGACGGCTACGGATAGCCGAGGCCGCCGCGCAGGCGGAGAACCGGGCAGCCGAGTACCTCGCCCAGCGTGAAGCCGCGAACATCGGACGGATACGCGATGCCTACCGCGACTCCATGGTCAACGGCGCCGCCATGGACCCTGAGCGGGCGGCCGCGCTGGCGGAGATCCCCTACGAGGACTATCCCGCGCCGGAGTTCCGGTCGCCGGGCGCTCCAGAGCCGGCCGAGGAACAGGCCCCGACCAAGCCGGCCGACTCCCCGGCTTCAGGTGGCCCCTCATCACCCTCCCCCTCAGCCTCCCCCAATGGGAAAAGCCATTTTGATCAACATTCTGACAACACCGGGCCTCGCGAAGGCCCGCACTGATGCGCCGGCTCATCCGTCGGTACCACATGCCCGACACAACAACGACGGAGAAAATGATGGAGAAGAGAACCCCAACGGTCACCGCGGGCATCAGGCGTACCTACAGCCAGGTACTCCGGGCATTGCGGGCATTGCGGACGCCCTATGCGTTCGACGGCAGGTGGCGCATTGTCGCGGCGGTGGGGATCGCAGCCCTGCTCCCCCTGGCGGCATGCGGCGGGTCATCCGCCTCGCCGCGGCAGCGACGGATGTGCGCGCTCGTCATCGATGTATCGGCAAGTATTGACCAAAAAGTGATCGATCAGTATAAGACGGGCGTCGCGAGTGTCATCACGGGCTGCGCCGGCGGTTCCTTCAGCGCGGACGTGGCGACCGAGAACTCGCAGGCGAGCGTCTGCCCGTCCGTCGCCGTCGATCTCGTACCGGCCCATCCCAGGGACAACAAGCTGTACGACGACGCGCAAACGGCCCAGCTGAGCAGACAGGCCGAAACCAGGACCGCGGAACTGATCAATTGCGCCACCGGTCGGGACAGGCAGCGGACCGACCTGTTCGGCGCGCTGGTAGGCGCCGGTAAAACGCTCTCGGCCCGGCCGAACACGCCGCGGGAACTGACCGTGTTCACCGACGCGGTATCCACCCGGCGTCCGTTCAACCTGGCCACCTCCGAGCTCGAACCGGCCGACATCACCAGCCTGCTCGACCAGCTCGGCCGCGACTCGCTGATCGCCACGCTGACCGGGGTGGACGTACGGATGGTCGGTGCCGGAGCCGGGGTGGACTTCGACCCGTCCCGCCTGCGCCGCCTCGAGGACTTCTGGCGCACGTATGTGACGCGGGCCGGCGGTCGGCTGACCGCCTACGGCAAGACCACGGAAGGTGCCTGATGCGAATCTTGACGGGGCACCGCTCCGCCGGGCCCGGCCCGGTTGTCGCGGCGGCGCTGCGGCGTGCCCTGGCGCTGGCGGTAGGCCTGCTGCTGGCCTCGGCGCTGGCCAGCACCGGCCGGTCGAATGCCAACGCGGTGCCGCCGGCACCCGCTTCCGAAGCCGCCGCCGGGGCGGCCGGGGCGCACGGCTATCTGCGCGTCGTGGACGCCTCCCCCGGCGGAACACTGCGGGTGACCTCACCCGCGCTTCCGGAAGCCATCCAGCTCGAGTACAAAGGGGTTTCGGAATACAAGCGGGTCCCGGCCGGCACGATCTCCATGACTGCCGTTCGGACCGGGGCAACGCCCGCGGCACCCGCGGTCACCATCCCCGGAGGCGGCTCAGTCAGCCTCATCATCACCGGCGATGCCGCCGATCTCGCTGTGGTACCCGTCCAGGACAGCTTCACCGCGCCCGGAGTCGGCCCGGATGCCAGCGGCCTCTCCAGCATCCGACTGATCAATGCGACCACCCCGGACGCCGCTGACGGAAAGTCACGGGAGGACCTTCGGTTCGTCCTCGTGGCCGCACCCGGCAGGCAGACCGAAGTCGCCGACCCGGGGCAGGCCTCGGCTTTTGTCCCGATCCCCGCGACAACGACCACCGTCGGTCTGCGCCACCCCGGCAGGCAGACGGACCTCCTCAGCATCGACGATGTCGCGCTCGCCCCGGGCGCCGTCGGCAGCGTGATCGTTACCGGTGGATCCGGGGATCACCTGCCCGCGGCCTTCTTCACCATGGATGCCCGCGGGCCGGCGGTCGTGCCCACCGGCCCCGTCCGGACCGGGCCGAACGGCCTGTCCGCCGGGCTCCCCGAACGGCTTTCGCATGGGCTCTCCGATGGGCCTCCTGATGGGCTCGTTGACGCTGGGCTCGCGGCTGTTCTGCTTGGCGCCCTGCTATCCGGCGCTGTGCTGTCCGGGGCGGTGCCGCTCACCCGTGGTCGGCGTTCCGGCACAGCGGCATCCGCTGGGGTTCGCGGGGGAATCCGGCGCCCGGCTACGATCACGACCGTTGTTACCGCCGTCGCCCTCATGCTTGCCGGATGCGGCGGATCATCCAGCGGAAAGCCGCCGGCAGACGGTTCCATCCCCACCGCCAGTGCCGCCGGGAGCACAGGCGACGGCCGGACCGGCGGCAACAGCAACAGCCAGGCCCAGAGCCAGGGATCGTCCGATCGCAACATCCCCACGGCGTTGTTGCTGCCTCAACGCCTCCTCGCCGACGGGCATCCCCAGGCCGCGCCGGTCATTCCCATCGGCGTCCTCGGCCCGGCGTCCCCTCCCGACCGCTGGCAGGCCCTGCATTCGGCGGCGGGCGAGCTGGAGACGCTGTCCAACGCCGCCGAGGTCGCCTGGTTCTCCGCCGGGATGGCCCCCGGTGACATCGGCCCCGCTGTCATGACCGCCCACGTCGAATGGGACCACAAGCCGGGCGTGTTCGCCAAGCTGGACCAGATGAAGACCGGGGATGCCGTCCAGGTACGACGCAGGGACGGCAGCACAGTCACCTTTACGGTCGACCGCGTCGACCGCTACCCGAAGGCCTCACCCCGGGACGCGGAGCTGTACCGGCCCTCCCCTGGCCCGGAACTGCGCCTGGTCACCTGCACCGGCGGACTGGACGGGGAAGGGCTCCACCTGGAGAACCTGGTCGTCTCCCTCTCCCTGGCACGCTGAGCTGGCGCCGGTATGCCCGGTATGCCCGGTATGCCGGCGCCTCCGGCATACCGGGCTCTCTTGCCAGACGGGTGCCGCGTTCGCCGCGGGCGGGCGTCAGGCTCCCGTGGAAGGTCGGCCCAGATGCCTGTGGAACGTCGGTCCCAGCAGCTGTGAGATGTCGGTCCACATAGCTGTGAAGTGTCGGCCCAAGCCTCCGTCAGATGTACGCTCAGGCTGGCCGCCATCCGCTGCGAGCAGGAGTTCTTCCGTGCCAACGACCGACCTGCAACGGGCCTGCGCCTCAATCGCGGAGGAGTACCTGGCGGTATTTCGAGTTGTGATCCTGAACGGCCCCCGGCAGTCCGGCAAAACAACGCTGCTGCGGCACCTACAGAAGCGGTACGGGGGCACGCTGCTCAACCTCGACGACGAACAGACCCTGCAGGCCGCGATCAGCGACCCGGTGGCCTTTACCGGCAGCGGCACGGAACCACGGTTCATCGACGAGGTTCAGCGAGGTGGCGACGCTCTGGTCAGGGCGGTCAAGGCCGAGGTCGACGCGGCGCCGCGCCCTGGCCGGTACGTCCTGGCTGGATCCACCCGCTTCCTGACTACGCCAAGCCTCTCGGAGTCCCTGGCCGGCCGTGCTGGGGTGGTGGACGTCTGGCCCCTCTCCCAGGGTGAGTTCAACGGCCGGTCCGGCAGCTTCATCGACCACGCCTTTGACGACCCCGGGTCGCTCGGTGCGCTCCGGACGACGGCAAGCGACCGGGCCGACTACTTCCAGCGGGTTTGCCGCGGCGGTTTCCCAGAGCCGGCGCTGATGCGAACGACACGGTCTCGCAGAGCTTGGTTCCGCAGTTATGTCGAAGCCATCGCCGAACGCGACATACGCGAGATGACCCGCATCAACGAGCCGAGCGCACTACGAACCCTGCTGGCCTACGTCGCCTCGGTCACCGCCCAGGAACACAATACGGCCAACACCGCAAACAAGACCGGCCTGCATCGGACGACGGTCAGTCGGTACCTGGAACTTCTCGAAACCGTCTTCCTGATCCACCGGCTGCCGGTATGGTCCCGAAACCTGACCGCCCGGGTCGTCAAACACCCCAAGCTGCACCTCACCGACACCGGTCTTGCCGCCGCGCTGCTCGGTGTCTCTCCCGAGGCCCTGGCCAGGCCCGTGTCCACGTCCCGTGGCCCGCTGATCGAAACTTTCATCGTCAACGAACTGGCCAAACAGGCCACCTGGAGTGAGAGCTCGGTGCGCCTCCATCATTGGCGGGTCAGCGGCGGCGCCGAAGTCGACATCCTCCTGGAACGTGACGACGGCCAGATCATCGCCATCGAATGCAAGGCGACCGATACCGTCACCGGCAACGACTTCCGCGGCCTCACCACGCTCCGCGACCTGCTGGGCCCGCAGTTCGTCCACGGCATCGTCCTGCACACCGGACGCCAGGGAGCCCTCATGTTCGGGGACCGGCTGGTATCCCTTCCAATAGCCGCTCTGTGGGAGACCGGAAACTGACTCGGCTTCCCCTCCGCGCAGCTTAGTGGTCGCCGCCGGAA
>NZ_CAKJTO010000172.1:0-6746 GCF_917627405.1 Protofrankia sp. Cj5 | reverse complement strand
CCCGAGACCCAGCTGAACAGCTAGATGCGCCGGGATGAACCGGCTTGGAGATGGAGATGAGAGAGCTCTACGTCGAAGGGCTAGCGCCCCACGGTGGCCCCGAGTCATGCGTCGGCGCCCGTGAGGGCGTAGGCGAAGCGTTGACAGGGGTACGTGTAGGCCGGGCTATTGAGCCGCGAAATCAAGGCAATCGGGGTGTCGACACAGTTAGCTGGGTGGAAGGCAACACCGACGGGAGCGTTATGCGCGAGCTTCCGGAGGGCCCCGCGCGGTCGGAGAACCATGGCATGCACGGAATCTCCATGCACGAGAACCGGGAGGCCCCGCGTCCGCCCGCCGGATTGATGGCCGGCGGAACGCCCAGGCAACGCCGAGGCGGCAATCCTGGGATGCACGAACGCGGGAAGTCGGACATGCCCGTAGTACCTGTGATCCAGCCGAACAAGGCCGCGCGAGCGGCTACGGAGGTGGGGGAGGAAAGGGGCATGGCCAAGCGAAACGCGTCCCGGACACAGAGCCGGACCAGACGCGCCCAGCGCGTTGGACCGTGTGCGCCGAACCGCACGGCAGAACAAGGAAACGCGGTTCACCGCGCTGCTCCACCACGGTGACCCGGACCGCCTGCGGGCGGCATACCGGGCGATCCGCCCGAACGCCGCCGCCGGGGTGGACGGGATGACGTGGCGGGAGTACGGACAGGACCTGGAGGGAAACCTGCGGGACCTGCACGCCCGGATCCACTCGGGGCGCTTCCGGGCGAAGCCCTCGCGAAGGGTGTACATACCGAAGGCAGACGGGCGGCTTCGGCCGCTCGGCATCGCGATGGTGGCTTCATACTGCCCTCCTGCGCAGTGGCGCTTTCTAAATTGTCGAGGCGGATGTCTGGTTTGGGTAGAGATATCGGTCTCGACTCGGCGGCCGTTTTGTCGGTGTCCCGGTCTCGGTGGGGTGCCCGGGGCCGGGATCAGGCCGTCGGCGCCGCCACGGGTTGCGGTAGGCGGGCTTCGAGGCGGCCTGTGGGGCTCCAGAACCCCGATTTGGGCGGCGACCTGCGCGTTTGCCTGCCGGACTGGGTCTGCGTCGGGCAGGCTGGATGGTCATGGTGTGGTCGCTGCTCTACGCCCTGACACGCAACACTCTCGGACTGATGTTGCTCCGCGTGCGCGGGGACACCGCGAAGGACGTGGAGCTCCTCGTCCTGCGACATCAGGTGGCGGTGTTACGACGGCAGGTGCACCGTCCGACGCTGGAACCGGCGGATCGGGTGATCTTCGCAGCCCTGTCCCGGCTGCTGCCCCGAGCCCGCTGGGACGTCTTCTTCGTCACCCCGGCCACCGTGTTGCGCTGGCACCGTGACCTCCTCGCCAGGAAATGGACCTATCCGCGGAAGTCGCCCGGACGGCCACCGGTCCGCCGGGAGATCCGCGATCTGGTCCTGCGCCTGGCGCAGGAGAACCCGACCTGGGGCCACCGCCGGATCCAGGGCGAACTCGCCGGGCTGGGCTACCCGGTCGGGGTCGCCACCGTCTGGCGGATCCTGCACCGCGCCGGTGTCGACCCCGCGCCCCGGCGGGCCGACGCCACCTGGCGCACGTTCCTGCGCGCCCAGGCCTCCGGCCTCCTGGCCTGCGATTTCTTCACGGTGGACACCGTGTTCCTCCAGCGGATCTACGTGTTCTTCGTCGTCGAGCACGCCACCCGCCACGTTCATGTCCTCGGGGTTACGAAGCAGCCGACCTCGGCGTGGGTCGCCCAGCGGGCACGGAACCTGCTGATGGATCTCGAGGAGCACAGCCGCCGGTTCCGGTTCCTCATCCGTGACCGCGATACGAAGTTCACGGCTTCGTTCGAGGCAGTCTTCACCGGGGCCGGTATCGACGTGGTACGCACACCGCCGCAGTGCCCGCAGGCGAACGCGATCGCGGAACGCTGGGTCGGCACCGCCCGCCGCGAATGCACCGACAGACTATTGATCGTCTCCGAACGGCACCTGACCACCGTCCTCACCAGCTATGCCGAGCATTTCAACACCCACCGGCCTCACCGCTCCCTCGGCCAGTACCCGCCCGACTCACCACCCGTGTTCACCCCGACCCCGGGGTCCACCGTCCGTCGCACACGCATCCTCGGTGGGCTGATCAACGAATATCGCAGCGCCGCCTGACGACACCCCCAGACGATCACGTCAGTTGCAAAAGTGCAGCTCACAGGCCGAAACCCGGATTTTGGAGCCCCACAGGTTCCAGGTCTACGTCGGCCTCGAGACCGAGGCGGCCTTCATCCACGAATACAGCGCCGAGCTCATGCCCGGTCTCCTGCAGACCGCCGAGTACTACCGTGCCTTCATGCGGGCCACTCCGGCCATCGGTAACGACGACGAGATCGAACGCAAGGTCGCGGTACGGATGACACGCCAGGAGCGTCTCCGGAGCGACGAGCCACCAACACTGTGGACGGTGCTGAACGAAGCCGTCATCCGCAGAGTGGTCGGCGGCGCCGAGACGATGCGCGCGCAGCTTCGCCACGTCGCCGAGATGGCCGAGCTGTCCCACGTCAGTGTCCAGGTGCTGCCGTTCCGGGCCGGAGCGCATCCCGCGATGGACGGATCGTTCATCGTCCTGGGCTTTCCGGAACCCGCCGACCCCGACGTGGTCTACCTGGAGAGTCAGGGGGGCAGCCTCTACCTGGAAGAGACACCGCACGTCACGCGCTATACGCTCATGTTCGACCACTTGATCGCTAAAGCCCTCGATCCTGACGAGTCGAGACGGCTCATCGCCCAGGTGGCCGACGAACTGACGTGACTACCGGCAAAGGGGGTGCGGGGTGGCTCACCAGCGCGTTGACCTGTCTCGCGCCGTATGGCGCAAGAGCGCCCGCAGCAACAACGGCGGCGCCTGCGTCGAGGTTGCACGCAACCTGCCAAGTGTCGTCGCTGTACGTGACTCCAAAGATCCCGACGGCCCAGTGCTGATCTTTACGCGTGACGAGTGGGTCGCCTTCATCGGCGGCGTGACCGATGGAGAGTTCAACGTATAGCTTTCCGAGCTGATATTTACCGGCTTGGTGATCCGCCACCAGGCAGAGACCGACTCCGCCCCCCCGACTGATGAGTCCAAGTGGCGCTGACACCCCTGTGTTGTCAAGTGGCCGTAGTGGCCGCAGTGGCCGGTGGGCTGGTGCGCGGGATGGCGTTGTAGATCTCGCGGGCGACGTAGCGTTTGAGGCAGCGGGTGACCTCACGTGGGGTCTTGCCTTCCGCGAGGCGTCGTTGTTGGTAGGTGCGGGTGCGGGGGTCGCAGCGCAGACGGGTGATGACAATGCGGTGAAGGGCGGCGTTGGCCTGGCGGTCGCCGCCGCGGTTGAGGCGGTGACGGTGGGTCTTGCCGGATGACGCTTCGATCGGGCTGACACCGCACAGGGCTGCGAAAGAGGCGTCGCTGGCCAGCCGTTGCGGGTTGTCGCCCGCGGCGATGAGGAGGGCCGCGGCTGTATCTGGTCCCACGCCAACGCGGGTGAGCAGGGCGGGGGCGTGACGGGTGAGCAGGGTGGTCAGCTGTCGGTTGAGGTCGTTGACCTCGTCGGTGAGCTGCAGGATCCGGGTGGCCAGCCGGCGCAGCGTGTAGCGCGCGGTGGTTGGGTGTCGAGCGGTGCGACCTCATCGAGGGCGGCGCATCGGCGGACGAGGGTCACGGGGCCCAGTCCTGCGAGGGATTCACGCAGCGCGGGATCGGCGCGGACCAGGACGGCCTTGAGATGGTTGACGGCCTGAGTTCTGGCTTTGACCGCGGAGGTCTTGGCCAGCCGGAGCATGCGCGCCATCTCGGCTGGTCCGTTTCCGGTCTTCGCGATCGCGGTGGCCTGGCCGGACAGGACGGCACGGGCGGCCGCTTCGGCATCGAGGGCGTCGGTCTTGCCTCGGCGTCGGCGTGCGGCGCGGTCGGGCCGGTTGATCTCGGACACGGCGATACCGGCCGCGAGTCGATGGCGGGTCAGGGCGGCGCCGTAGGAGCTGGTGCCCTCGATGCCGGCCCGGCGGAGGGTTCCGTGTTCGCACGCCCAGGCGAGCAGGTGCGCATAGCCGTCAGCGGTGGTCGGGAAGGTTGCGCTGGCCAGCAGCGCGCCGACCGGGGTGAGGACCGCGGCGATGTGCAGGTCCTTGTGGGTGTCGACGCCGAGAACGACTTCATTGTCGCGGCTGGCGGCGATCTGGTCTGCTTCCGTGGGGTGAGGCATGCTGGCCACAGGCTGTTCGTCTCCTGCTCGGCTCGGGAACGGAAAGCCGTCGCCGGACCGGCAGGGCGGTCAGAACTGTGACGGTGCCTTGTAGCGGCAAGGCCCCTGTCGGGACACGCCCACCGGTCCGGTCGACACATCCCCGGACGGCAGCCGACAGGTCAGCGCGAAGGCATCACGCCAGTTGCATTGCGGGTCAGACCACCGCCCGAGGCAGCACCATGAACTCACAGTTGCATTGGGTGGAGGCGAGGCATCGGGGAGCTGTGTTCGGTGGGTGGTCAGACGGCCAGGGTGAGTTCGGTGAAGGCAGCCGTCAGCCGCTGGCGAGGTTCGGCGTCGATGCCCAGTTCGTAGTGGCCGCGGCGGATGTTCTGCACGAACGCGTGCCCGGAGCCGATGATCTGTGCGGAGCGGAGGCCTTTCAGGCCGCGCATCGGCCGTAGCCGTGCCTTGAACCGGCCGTGGTCGGCTTCGATCGGGTTGTTCGCATACCGGTCATCGATGTGATGGTCGGCAGGTAGCTGCTCGTCGAGGACCCGGGGGTAGAAGGCGGCCCGGTCGGTGGTCACCTCCACCGGGCGGCGGCCGTGGGACAGGGCCCGGGTGAAGAACCGGCGGGCCGCGGCCAGATCCCGTTTCTCGGATGCCATCACGTCGATGACCTGCCCGAACTGGTCGATCGCCCGGTACAGATAGGTCCATCGTCCGGCGATTTTCACATACGTTTCGTCGACGAACCAACAATCACCCGGTGTGTGCCGGCATGGCCGGGCCGCGTCGATCAGCAGCGGGGTGAACCGGCGCACCCACCGGTAGACCGTGACGTGATCAACCTTGAGGCCGCGTTCGGCGAGGAGTTCCTCGACGTCGCGGTACGACAGGGCGTACCGCAGGTACCAGCGGACTGCCAGGATGATCACCTCGGGTGGGAACCGGAACCCGGCGAACTCCGACGTCGGAACCGGTGGACGGACACGACGTCGACGCATCACTCGATCATGACCGGTCAGGAGCTGCGGGACAACGGACTCTGCCGATGCAACAGTGCCCCCGCCAGCATCCCCGACCTCGGCCTCCACACCGCCCCCGCCCGCCCGGGATGATCCGGA
Source organism: Protofrankia sp. Cj5 (assembly GCF_917627405.1). Lineage (NCBI taxonomy): Bacteria > Bacillati > Actinomycetota > Actinomycetes > Frankiales > Frankiaceae > Protofrankia > Protofrankia sp. Cj5. Next base: position 1,398 of record NZ_CAKJTO010000172.1, on the reverse strand, counting down.
ATCACCCACCTCTCAAAGAGAAGCACCCCCATCCCGGTCGGTGAATGGCTTTTTAAGGAGATTCCACCCTTTTTTAGAGGCATCTTCAACGGCGCCCACGCCGATCTCAATGGCGCCCCCGGTGGCGTCAAGGGCGCCCTTGCCGACATCAAGGGTGCCCTTGACGCCCGTCATGATGCCCGCGACGACCTTCTTGCCGCCTGACGGACTGTAAGGCGGCCCCGGATTCGGACGGCATGAGGATGCCGGTCTTAGGCTGTCGTCACCGAACTCGCTTCTTTTGGATGAAGCAAGGGCGTCAATATAGTATTGGGGAAGGTGATCTGTGATTGAGTATGCCGGCGGCAGATTCAGTCTATCCAATATCGGAATCTGCTCAGTTGCAAGGGAAGTAAATGCCTCGGCGAGTCCTAGTACGGAGTTCATTTGCCCGGTAGGCCTATCAGCCCTAAACCATGTCGAGTCGCTCCATCTCCATTCCTCGCCGAAATGGGCGAATTTACCCGCATCCTTCGAGGGGAGACGCGGTACCGGATCGCGGCAGTAGACGTAGCGAATCAGCGGCGCCTTGAACTCGCCATCGATACTATCGTATGCTTTCTCAAGTCCTTGTGGACCGATCATCGGCTGACCGAAAGTATATACGGCCCGAAGAGCTCTTCCAAGCACCTCTTGGTACTCGGGATCGGTCATAACCATAATGCCCATAATGGCGGCCATCGCAGCACCAAGGCTGTGGCCGGTAACGTACAGCGCGGGCAGTGGTTTGTTGGGATCCGGAAGTATGTCTTCCGTGCTACTCTCTATATCGGGACTCAGCACCGACTTCCTGGCCATGGCATACTGCAAGGTCCGCAGTACTTCGTAGCGGGTTATTCGAACGTTACGATGGAAGCCGGCGTGGATCTCATATTTTGAATTTTTACCTAGGTTAATGGTCGCAGGTTCGTTGGAACGGACCTGAATATTGGTGAGCCAATTGAGGAGATTTGCTGGTTCGGTACCGCGGTAGGCCAAGATTACTACGTCTCTATTCTTGCTCTGGACGATGAAGGCCGTCGAAAAAATTAGCATTGCATCGATATGCTCGGCGACCACCCGACACTCGTTCTCCAGTAGACCCATACGCGCCATCATTGTGGCGACCGCATTAGGGTGCTGCATGGTTTCTTGCACCCGCACGTCTTCTTGTATTTGCCCATATGCATAGCCTGCGCAGACAGCCATTACGTGGCGAGCTACATCGTCAGGATGCTCACCTTTCCTTAGGCTTTCCAGGTACTGCTCCAGATCTCTATAGACGGGAAAGTTACGGTTCGCCCCTACGTTGCGTTTGAATGGTCTTAGGGTTTCCATGCTAGGAGCTCGAGACTTTCCTATGATCATAACCCCTCCCGG
>NZ_CAKJTO010000171.1:0-6981 GCF_917627405.1 Protofrankia sp. Cj5 | reverse complement strand
GGTTGGGGGTGGCGACTGACGAGCCGGGGTACCCGTGCCTCGCGCAGCGATGGACGGGGAGCGATGACGCGAGGCGCGTGCCCCAGTCCCGCGACGCCGCGTCCCCTATTGCCGGTCGCGCTTGAGCATCAGGCCGTCGTGGCGAATGAACAGGACCGGGTCCTCGGTAGCGGCGGCCCGGGTCGCCGGATCATCGAGAAACCGTGCCACCCCGTCGGCCCGCGCCCGCAGCACAACCTCGGCCAGGTGCTCTTACCGACCTGGCGGGCACCGTTGACGACCACGACCCGCGTGTCGGACAACACCTCCATGATCAGCTCTACGGCTCGTCTGGGTACATAGTCAGCCGCCCTGCGCACGCAGCGATCATAGCAGCGCCCCTTCGATCCACCGAATGTCGATCTTTCGATCTGCCGAACCGGCCAGCCACACCGCACGGCGCATACGACGACACCCCGACCGGTCATCCGGCGGGGAAGTCGGGGACGGTGATCAAGCCGTCCGCCGCGAGCGGGAAGCCCGGGTTGTAGGCAATCTCCCAGGCGTGGCCGTCGAGGTCGGTGAAAACCCCCGCATATCCGCCATAAAACGTCTTGGCCGGCGGACGGGTGACCGTGGCCCCTGCCCGCTCCGCCATCGCGACGACATCGTCGACCTCCGCCTCGGACCGAACATTGTGCGCGAGGGCGACGCCGCTGAAGCCACCTGCCGGCCCGTCCATAATACCGCAGTCGCGCGCGAGTTTGTCGCGGCCCCAGAGGACGAACGCGATGCCGCCGGCCTGAAAGAACACGGTCTCTTCGACCTCCTGGCCCTGCCAGCCCAGCCGCTCGTAAAACGCCCGAGCGCGCCGCACGTCAACAACACCCAATGTAATCAAACTAACACGCTGCTCCATTGCTGGAGCGTACTTCGCCAGGGGCGCGGGCCCGGTTACCAGAGCACGTCATCGACGGGCGGCCATGCTCTGACGACGTGCCAGGGACAGGCTATCCGTGCTTGACTGGCTATCCATGACGGCGCCCCGGTCTGCCGTACGTACGGCACTGATCACCGTAGACGATGACCAGAGCGTCTCCCGCGCGGTCAGCCGGGACCTGCGACGGCGGTACGGCGAGAACCACCGGATCATCCGAGCCGATTCGGGCGAACAGGCGCTGGACGCGATGCGTGAGCTCAAGCTGCGCGGTGATCATGTCGCGGTGATCCTGGCCGACTACCGCATGCCACGGATGAACGGCATCGAATTCCTTGAACAGGCGATGGACCTGTTCCCCACAGCTCGGCGGGTGCTGCTGACCGCGTACGCCGACACCGATGCCGCGATCGACGCCATCAACGTCGTCGACCTGGACCACTACCTGCTCAAGCCGTGGGACCCGCCCGAGGAGAAGCTCTACCCGGTCGTGGACGCCCTGCTCGACGCCTGGCACACCACAGACCACCGGCCCGTACCAGAGACCAAGGTCATCGGCCACCGCTGGTCAGCGCGATCGCACGACGTCCGGGACTTCCTCGCCCGCAACCAGGTGCCCTACCGGTGGTACCTCGCCGACGAACCGGAAGGCGAGCGCCTGCTGGCCGCGGCCGGAACGGACGGCACAACCCTCCCCGTCGTGATCACCGAAAACGGCGAGGCACTGGTGGAGCCCACCGACTCGCAGCTCGCCAGCCGGGTCGGCCTCAGCACCGCGCCCGCCGCCGGCTTCTACGACATGATCGTCATCGGCGGGGGCCCGGCAGGCCTGGGCGCGGCCGTGTACGGCGCGTCCGAAGGGCTGCGGACCGTGCTGGTCGAACGGACCGCAACCGGTGGTCAGGCCGGCCAGAGCTCACGGATCGAGAACTACCTCGGCTTCCCCGATGGCGTGTCCGGGGCACAGCTCACCGACCGCGCCCGCCGACAGGCGGCTAAATTCGGCGCCGAGATACTCACCGCCCGTGACGTCGTCGGCCTGGAGGTCAACGGCTCGGGGCGGACCGTGCGCTTCGCCGACGGAGGACAGATCGACGCCCACACCGTCATCCTGGCGACCGGCGTGTCCTACCAGCAGCTGGCGGCTCCCGGCCTGGAGCCGCTGACCGGGCGCGGCGTCTTCTACGGCTCCGCGCTGACCGAGGCGTCCGGCTGCGCGGGGCAGGATATCTACATCGTCGGTGGGGCGAACTCCGCCGGGCAGGCCGCGGTGTACTTCGCCCGGCATGCCCGCTCGGTGGTCATGCTGGTCCGCGGCCCGTCGCTGGAAGCGTCCATGTCCCACTACCTCATCGAGCAGATCGCCGGCATCCCGACGATCTCGGTACGGACCTGTACCGAGGTGCTCGCCGGCCACGGCACGCAACACCTGGAGCAGCTGACGATCCGGGACAACACGACCGGTGCCACGGAGACGGTCGACGCGCAGTGGCTGTTCGTCTTCATCGGGGCGGCACCGCGCACCGACTGGCTGGACGGTGTGATCGTCCGTGATGGCCGCGGATTCGTCATTGCCGGCCCTGACCTCGTGGTCGACGGCCAACGGCCGCGCGGATGGTCCCTGGACCGGGATCCGTACCACCTCGAGACCAGCGTTCCGGGCGTCTTCGTGGCCGGGGACGCGCGGGCCGAGTCGGTGAAGCGGGTCGCGTCCGCGGTCGGTGAGGGTGCCATGGCCGTCACCCTGGTCCACCGGTATCTGGACAAGCGATGACCGGCCCGGCGCGGAGCGCCCCGTCAGCGGCGTGCGGCCCAGACGAGCTCCGCACGCTGTTCCTGTTCGAGAAACTCACCGAGGACCAGTTGGCCCGGCTGTGCGCGGACGGACGTGTCGAGCTCATCGAATCAGGACCGGTGTACGCCGAAGGCGAGCCTGCCAGCTGCTTCTATGTGCTCATCGAGGGAGCGCTGGTGCTGTCGCGGCGGGTCGGCGCCGACGACGTGGAGATCAGCCGCACGTCCCAGCGCGGTGTGTACGCGGGTGCCTTTCAGGCCTACCTGGGCGACCGCGTCCCGCAGGTCTACACCGCCTCGCTGCGGGTCAGTGAGCCGTCGCGCTTCTTCGTGCTCCCGGCGGACGCGCTGGCGCGGCTGATGCGGGAGTGGTTCCCGATGGCCGTACACATGCTGGAGGGGTTGTTCCTCGGCATGCGGACCGCCCAGCAGGCGATCGGTCAGCGGGAGCGGCTGCTGGCGCTGGGCTCGCTGTCCGCCGGGCTCACCCACGAGCTGAACAACCCGGCCGCCGCCGCGGTACGGGCGGCCTCGGCGTTGCGGGAACGGGTCGCCGGGATGCGGCACAAACTCGCTCTGATCGCCTCGGGCCCGTACGACCGGGCCACCCTGGGAATCCTGATCCGGCTGCAGGAGGAGGCGGTGGAGCGGGTCGCGAAGGCACCCGCGCTGACTCCGCTGGAGGCCGGCGACCGGGAGGACGCGGTCACCGACTGGCTCGACGATCACGGTATCGCCGGCGGATGGGATCTCGCCCCGACCTTCGTCCAGGCTGGTCTGGACCTGCCCTGGTTGGAGCAGGTCGCGGGCAGCGTCCCCGACGCGATACGTGAGGGTGCCGTCCGCTGGCTGAACTACACGGTCGAAACCGAGCTGCTCATGAACGAGATCGAGGACTCCACGGCCCGAATTTCCACCCTGGTGGCCGCCGCCAAGCAGTACTCCCAGCTGGACCGCGCGCCGTACCAGCGGGTCGACGTCCACGAGCTGCTGGACAGCACCCTGGTGATGCTCGCCGGCAAGATCGGCGATGGCGTCACCGTTGTCAGGGAGTACGACCGGGCCCTACCGAAGATCCCCGCCTATGCCGCCGAGCTCAACCAGGTCTGGACGAATCTGATCGACAACGCGGTCGCCGCCATGGACGGCGTCGGCACGTTGACCGTGCGCACGGCACCCAGCCAGGACCACGTGGTCGTCGAGATCGCCGACACCGGGCCGGGCGTGGCACCGGAGATCCGCGACCGGATCTTCGAACCGTTCTTCACCACCAAACCGGTGGGTGCAGGCACCGGTCTCGGCCTGGACATCTCCTGGCGCATCGTGGTCACCAAACACCACGGTGACCTGTCGGTGGAGTCGGTGCCCGGTGACACCCGGTTCCGGGTCCGGCTGCCTGCCGAACCGGCCGATGAACTGGCCGTATGACCGAGTGAGGCACATGACCGGGCGAGGCACATGACCGAAGGGAGCCAGCCAGATGGCTGAGGTGAGCACGATCGACCCGGCTGCGCCACCGAGCGGGACGGGCTGCGCCGAATGCACCGCCGGTAACGGCCCCGGGTGGTGGTTCCATCTGCGCCGCTGCGCCGGCTGTGGCCACATCGGCTGCTGCGACTCCTCCCCCTCCCAGCACGCGAGCGCGCACGCGACCACGACCGGACATCGGTTGATCCGCAGCTTCGAGCCAGGCGAGACCTGGTTCTGGGACTATCAGACCCAGCAGTACTACGACGGGCCGCCGCTGGCGCCGCCCGAGCATCACCCACTGGGCCAACCGACGCCCGGCCCGGCCGGCCGGGTACCCGCCGACTGGCAGGAGCAGCTGCGCTGAGGGCGGCTGCCGTTCGTCGACAAGATCGGCGCGAGTTTGTCGTCAGGTACGCCTATCCGGCCGAAAACCGTACCTGACAACAAACAAACGCCGATCATCGCCTCCATGAAGGGTCACGTTCTAAAAGCCCGGTTCAGAAGTCGATCATCTGGGCCAGCACGGTGCGTACCTCGGCTATCTGCTCGACGTTCAGCCGGTAGAGCGGACCGCGACCGGTGAGCCGGTTGGCCGAGACAGTACGGACCTGTTCAGTGATGGCCCAGCTGGTGGGCTTCCCGGAGATGTCGATCCGGACCCGATGGACCCAGCCAGGCCGCTCCCGAGCGGTCAGCGGAAGGACGCTCACCAGCGCACCACCGGTCAGAGCCAGGTGGAAGCGGGAGGACACCACGAGGGCCAGAGGCTCCTGGCAACAGCGTCTCATCCGGCCCTGGGAGCCCTCGAATCGTCAGCAGTGCGCGCCCGTGTACGGGCATACGTCGGGATCGAAGTTCTCCTTGAGACCTTCGATGAAAAGCTTCGTCGGTTCTCTGCCGGGATCAAGCCATCGCGCCACCGAGAGCCCGGTGACCTGATCGACACCCGCAGCCTTGAGTAGGGCGGACGCCGACTGCAAACGCCCTCCGCCGACCCAGGTGTCCTCGAGCAGGAGGACATGGCGAGAGCCGGCGCCGCTGGGAGACAGGACGAAGTGCGCTGGATTGAACGACCGTTTATCACCGACCGTCTCGCTCACGTGCACGGGCACATGTGGGACTCGACCCATGAACTGTGAAGCAATCCGTGCGAGCGGATGCAGGCCCTGTCGGCCAGACAGCGACGGGACGTAGGCCCAGGCGTCCGGGTGCTGCCGCCGCGGTCCGCGATGCAGTTCCAGTGCGCGACCACGGCGTAGGTCAGAAGAGACGCAACTGGCTGATAGCTCGTGGCACCGCCGCGCTTGTAGGCGTGCATCGTCTGCCCCGACTGCGCCCTCGGCCACGCGTAGGTGACGAATCCGAGGTGATCTGCCAGCCCGACGCTACCTACTCGCTCGGCACACCTATAGCAGGTGGGGAAGCCCGGGTTTGGGATACCTGCGCAGGTGCTGCAAGTAACTCCGGGTACCCATCGCGCATTGCGGAGGAACAAGCTTCCCGTTCTGCCAACGAGGTCGCGGAGTGTGTCAAGAGCGGGCGAGCGGGTGACCATCAGACAGTGATCTGACTGAGAACCGCTTCCAGTCGGCTCGGACGTTCGGCAAGCTCTTCGACCACGGCTCTCACCTCGGCGATCGACGATGCGACGTAGACGTCGGGATGACCGACGAGTTCCCTGCCCCACTGGGTGCTGTTGACGACGAGATCGGTCAGAATCACGGGCCGGCCGTGATGCACCGCCATCCGGGCCTGAATGCGGGCGCCGCTACGCTCCCCCGCCTCAACGACGATCGTGGTGATGCCGTAGCCGGACATCACCGCGTTACGCATCGGAAAGTTGTGCTGCTGAGGCGGCGCATCTGGCCAGAACTGTGACAGCACCAGCCCCGTCTCCGCGATGCGCTCCTGAAGTCCGCGGTTGCCGGCTGGGTAGCACCTGTTGATCCCAGTACCGATGACGGCCACGGTGCGTCCACCGCTGGCAATGGTGGTCTCGTGGGCAGCGGTGTCGATCCCCGCCGCGAGACCGGCAACCACGGTGAGCTCCATCGAAACCAGTGCGTCGGCGATGGACCTGGCCATCTGGAGGCCCCGCTCCGACGCCTCGCGCGAACCCACGACGGAGACGGCCTTGTCGTCGGCAAGCAGGCGACCGCGGGCAAACAGAAACGGGGGAGCCTCGTGGATGTCGCGGACGCGGGCCGGATAGCACTCATCGACGATCGAGAGGAACTCCAGCCCGGCTGCATGCCAGGCACGGACCTCGCCCCGCGCTTCGTCGAGCAGTGTGGCGTGGTCGTCGTCGCCGAAGAGGCTTTCAGCGACGAGCTGTGCCCGCGCCGCCGCGACGCTCCCGTTCTCCAGGACAACACCGGCGAGCTGGAGCCAGTTGAGCCCGCGCGGTCGCTCTCGAAGCAGCGCGACGAGCTCTGCCTGCTCCTCGATGCCCGGCTGCGCCACGCCGCCAGCGTAGTGGACGCGAGTACCGCGGGATCGTAGTCGCCTCACAATGCAACCGAACATACGTGCGAATATACACCGACATCGCGCTCGTGGACTACCCCGGCCAGTTGACGCTTGACGCTGCGCCTGACAGAAGTCGATCATGTCAGGCATGACAGTTGGGCAGGCATCGATCAACGCTCGCGATCTCAGTCGTCACGCGGCGAGCGTGCTCGACCGCGTCGAGCACGGCGAGCGGCTGGTGGTGACGCGCGGCGGGGAACCGATCGCAGAGATCATCCCTATCGCCCGTACCCAACGCCTGGTCGCCCGCTGGGTACGGGACGGCCTCATCC
>NZ_CAKJTO010000170.1:0-6983 GCF_917627405.1 Protofrankia sp. Cj5 | reverse complement strand
CGTTGCACGGGGGAGGCGGTCTACCGTCCTGATCGTGCGGACGGTAGATATCCGCCCCGCAAGGGCGACACCGCGATGGTCTGGTCGGCGGCCGGGGAACGGGTCTACGGACCATCCTCCAGGCTGCGTGGACCGCGCCCGCGGGCGGCTGGAATCGGCGCTGCGACTGTGTCGGGCCGCGTGGCTCGAGCCGTGGACGGCCCGGCAGATCTGGCTGTTCTGGCTGGTCAGCCGGCTACTTCTGATTACCTTGGCCATCGCGGTGAAGGTGCTGGGTGCCCAGCATGGCGTGCTCGGCGATGTTCGGCTCTATGACCGGTGGGGCGGTGATCTGGTCCATGGCTGGGGCCTGCCGGTCACCGACGAACGTTGGCAGTACCCTCCCGCCGCGGCCGTCGTGCTGGCCATCCCGTCCGCGCTGGAGGCGGTGACCAGGTTCCCGTACGGCGTCGGCTTCTTTTTGATGATTCTCGCGTCGGACGCGGCAATCACCGCCATCGTCGCTCGCCGTTCGGTGTCGGCGGCCCGGTTCTGGCTGATCGGGATCTGTGCGCTCGGCCCGGTCACGATGGCGCGCTTCGACATGGTGCCGGCGCTACTGACCGTGGCGGCTGTTGCGGCACTGAGTGGGCCGAGCGGAGGCGGCCGGGGAAACTGGGGCAGGGCCGGCCTGGCGGTGGGTCTCGGCACCGCGGTCAAGGTGTGGCCGGTGCTGCTGTTGCTCGCGCTGGGCGCGCCGGGTTCGGGCAGACGCCTGGCCCGGTTGTCGCCCCATCCTGCCCTGTTGCGTTTGGTGGCTGGGATGGCGGGAGCGGCTGCGCTGGTCACGGGGGTGCTGTTCGCCGCCGGCTGGTGGCGGGACGCCTTCGGTTTCCTGGACGCGCAGAAGGCCCGCGGCTTGCAGGTCGAGGCTGTCGCCGCGACTCCGTTCGTCCTCGCGCACATGGTCGGGTTGCATGCCGGGCCGGTGTATGCCTGGGGGGCATTGCAGTTCGGATCCGACGCGGCGCAACTGGTGGCAACGGCCTGTTCGTTTGTGGAGGTTGTGGTCGTGCTGGCCGCGGTCGCGCGGTGGTGGCTGCCTCGGCCGTCCCGTGGCCGCGAAGAAGCTCGGATGGCGAGCGACCCCGCGGATCGCATGCTGGCGCTTTTGCTGGTCGTGCTCGTGACAAGCCGGGTGCTCAGCCCGCAGTATCTGGTGTGGGTACTGGCCGTCGCCGCCTGCCGCCCGCTGTTGTCCGGCCAGGCCGTATCAGCGGGGCACCATGTGGGTGACCCGCGTCGCCGGGTCACCGCCGGTCTGCTGGCCACGTGCCTGCTCTCGTTCGTGGTCTACCCGGTCCGCTATGAGGACGTCATCCAGGGCAGGGTTGTCGCGAGCCTGCTGTTGGTCGCTCGCAACGGTCTGCTTCTCATCGTCTGCTGGTACGCCGTCCGCGCCGCTTGGCCGCTGCCCTGGCGAGAGGTACGACGATCATGGTGGTGGACGCGGCCAGCGCCGCGGCGGCCAGCACCGTGTGTCCGGGCGGACGTGCCCGGTCCAGCAGGGCCCAGGTCGGAGCCAGCGAGGCGAGCGATGTCAGACAGAGGGTCACCGATATGAAGATCATAATTCGGCGCGGTGTGTGTGCGCCGGTTATGGCGATCATGATTGCCAGGGCTGGGAGGGCCAGCGCCAGATACCAGGGATAGAGAACCGGGCTGCCCAGGGCCACGGCGATGCCGCCGACGCCGACGATGGCGATATCGTCCGGGGCTCGTCCGGCAGGCCCGTCCGTCGACGGGCTGAGCCAGGCCCGCCCCAACAGCCATGCGACGACAGCGGCGGCCACGAGCAACGACAGCATTCGGCAGCCGGCGAGGGCCGCGTCGGCATGGCCGCCGAGACCCAGCAGTCGCAGCGGTGGGGAGATCAGGTGGGCGAGCAGCGTGGCCGGGGCGATGCCGGTCCGCAGTGTGCCAGAGGTGGCCAGCGCCGCGATCCAGGTGGGGCCGAAGCCGGCCATGACCATGCTGGCCGCGGCCGTGGCCGTGGCCACCGCGAGGTCAAGGAGCGCGCCCGCCGCCGCGGCGGCGCTGCCCGTGGCGCGCCGGGGCGCATCGGTCCTGGCGGCTGCGTCGGAGCCAGTCATGATCTGTTCACGAAGGTGGAGGAGGAGCAGCACGACGAGACCGAGGAAGGCGGTCGCCTTGACCGTACCGGCCAGGCAGGCAAGGGCGACAGCACCGGCCCGGCTCACGGTCGGACCGATCGCGAATCCAGCTGCCCGGTCCCGTTGCCGTTGGATTTCCCAGCGGCGCCGGTGGCGGTCGAGCACGAGCGCCGTGACTGTCAGCGCGCCGGCCAACGCGTCCAGGTGCGCTCCGCCGATCAGATGGATGACGGTGATCGGGTTGCAGGCGAGCAGGGCGAGTACCAGCCCGGTCCGCTGGTTGCGGGTCCGCCGGGGCAGCAGGCGGGGTGTCAGCGTCACCAGCGCCACCACCGAGATCACGGCGACGAGGCGCAGCAGGAGCACGGCGCCGATCGGACCGGTGCCGAACAGCGCCGCACCGAGCGCCGCGGCCGTCTTCTCGACGAACACGGCTGTTCCCCCGTAGGGGGCATGGGTTTCGCGCCAGCGTGGATCCACGGCGGCCACGAAGGCGTCCAGGTGGGGGCCGAACGCGCGCAGCGCCGAGATGCCGTGTGTCGCCGGGTCCAGCCCGTGGCGGGCAAGCTCGCCCTGACCGGCATAGGCGTAGACGTCCCGGCTGAACAGCGGCGGGCCGAGAGCGAACGGCAGGCTCCAGGCGACCGAGGCGACAGCCAGGCGGGATGGCGCGAGGACCGCGCGGGTGGTCGTACGGATCAGGATGCACCAGGACAAACACAGCATGATTACACCGAGGGCCGCGATCGGGGCCAGCCAGCCCCGGGTAACGTCAGGCGGCGCGCTGGATGGGAGGATCCCCCACCAGGACGAGGGATTGAGCGTGTCCGGGTTACGCGGACCGAGCCGGGCTTCGGCGAGGACGGTGGTAACCGCCGCGACAGTGCCCATCAGCGTCGGGCATACGGTGGGTGCATGAAACGGGCCGATACGCGGACGAAACCGCCGATTGGGTCTTCGTTGCCCCCGGCCGATGGCGCCGCCGGGGGTCCGGACCGGCGCTGACCGGGTAGTTCCGGTCAGCGGGTTCCCAGACGTTGGACAGTGGGAGGTGTCGGGTGGGTCTGCTCGGCACCATCCTGCGCGGACGGGGGCCGCACGGACATCGGCTCGGGGGACGTCGGCCCTGGGAAGGCCGGTCGCGGGACGGGTATCGCGAGGAGCATCCCGCCGGCTGCCCCGACGAGCGTTGTGAAACCGTGTCACGTGAAACCGCGGTACACGGAACCGCGGTACGGCGAATCGTGACAGAGCGGTCGCTGACGGGTGAACCCGGACCACCGGTGACGCGCTCCTTCCCAACGGTTTTTCTCCCGTTCCGGCGGGCGGGGACATCCCGGGCGGGGACCTCCGCCGTCGGGCCCCGCTTCGTCGGGTTGGTGGGCGAGGGGCCTCGGCATCGGGCGGTCCGGGGCGTTCTCGCCGCCGCATCGGCCATCGTCGAGGTGCTCCGGCGCCGACCATGGCTGATCACTATGGTGCTGTGCGGGCTGTCGTTGGCGCTTGGGCTCACCGGCCCGGACACCCCCGCTCAGGAATACCGAGTGTGGCTGTTCAAGCACGGTGGTGCCACCCTGTGGGACGATCAGTGGTACGGCGGGCATACCGTACCTGGCTACAGCGTGCTCTTCCCTCCGCTGGGTGCGCTGTTCGGGGTGCAGGTGCTGGGCTGCCTGGCCGGTGTGGCGTCCACGATGATCGCGACGCGGCTGCTGCGCGGGCCCGGCCGGGCGCACGGTCACGACCTGGCCCTGGTCTGGTTCGCGGTCGCCACAGTGGCGAACCTCGTCGTCGGGCGGATGCCGTTCGCTCTCGGGATGGCCTTCGGCGCGCTCGCGCTGCTCGGCGTGCGTGAGCGCCGGATGACGGCCGCGTGGGTGGGCGCGATCGGCTCGTCGCTCGCCTCACCGCTCGCCGGTGGGTTCGTGCTGCTGGCTGGGCTTGCCCTGGTCGGCACACTCGACCGGCGTCGAGTGCTGCCGCTGGCCGGGGCAGCGAGCGGCATCCTCGTCGCTCTGCTGTTTCCCGAACACGGTGTGCAGCCGTTTCCGGCGCTGACGTTCCTGTCGCTGCTCGCGCTGATCGCGGCCGGGCTGGTCGTCGTCCCGAAGAGGGAGGTGGCGATCCGGCGTGGCCTGGGGCTGTGGGCTGTTTCCGCGGCTGTCTTCTTTTTCGTCCCGACACAGATCGGCGGGAACATCGCCCGGCCCGCGACCCTGCTCGCGGGCCCGGTCGCGGCGATGCTGCTGGCCCGCCGGCCACGGGTACTGCTTGTTGTCGCGATACCGTTGATCGGTTGGCAGATCGGCCCGGTGCACGGTGCGCTGGCTACCTACGGGGACGCTTCCGGCCAGGGCAGCTACTACTCCGGCCTGCTCGACTATCTTGATCATGGTCCGGTGGCGGCGGGCCGGGTGGAGGTCCCGTTCACCCGTGCGCATTGGGAGGCCTCGTTCGTCGCGCCGCACGTCCCGTTGGCCCGCGGCTGGGAACGCCAGCTCGACATGAAGTACAACTCGCTGTTCTACGACGGCACCCTCGCCCCTGACACCTACCACCAGTGGCTGCTCGAGCGCGGCGTCCGGTTCGTGGCACTGCCGGATGTGGAACTGGACTCCTCCGCCGTCGAGGAGGCGAAGCTGCTCGCGGCCGGGCAGCCCTACCTGGAGCTCGCGTGGTCGGACGCGCACTGGAAGGTCTGGCTGGTCGCCGATGCGCCCGGCCTCGTGCGGGGGCCGGCGAGCCTGACCGAGCTCGGGGTCAGCTCACTCGCGGTGGACTTCTCCGCACCCGGGATGGCGACCGTCCTCGTCCACTTCACGCCGTACTGGCAACTGGATGACGGCCACGAGGCCTGCGTGTTCCAGGCCGCGGACGGCTGGACGGGCATCCTCACCGACTCGCCGGGGCCGGTGCGGCTGTCCGCCCGCCTGACCGTCAGCGGTCTGACCAGGGCCAGCGCCCTGGACTGCCCCGCCGACCCCCGCGTCCACTGACAGCGCTCCCGAACCGTTCGGATGTCCGGTCCTGGACACGGTACCGACAGACAGCTGATTGTCCGAATTCGTTATGATGTTGACCGGTCGCGCAGAGCACTCGTTCGGCGTGGTTTGTCGGCATCCGGGGGGAGAAAATGCCAGACGTCGTGGGAAACTACCGACGCATCGTCGCGCAACGCTGGCCAGGTTGGTGGGTGAACTGGCCGCTGACCAGGGTCATCGCAGTCGGTGACAGCTTCGTGGCGACGTCGACCAGGCTGGTGCTGGCCGGCGCTATAGCCGGCGGAGTACACATCCGCCCTGGTACGACGATCCCCAGTTTCGAGCACGACTCGAACGGAAATGTCGAGATCGTTTTCATGCCGGCCGCCGCGGCCGGCGCCCCGGGAAACCCGTCCGCGGCCTGACCTGATGACGACATCTCCCCCGCACATGCAGCCACCTGGCGTTTCGGGCCCGGACAACCGACCCACCGCGGTCTTCGACATCCAACCCGACCCGACGAACCCGGAAAGCTACATCGTCAATCTGTATCGCTACGACGGGCGGTGCGGAGCAGGGCAGGTACGGACCCGAACACCGTTGTCGTCTGGCAGCGCATGTTTTTCCGTAGTGGATCTTCAGGCTATCCGAGACCAGCTGCCTGCGAACAGCCCGCTGCCCGGGCAGCGAAGCGACGAGACCTTCTTGTGCCGCGTGGGCGAGAGCCTGTTCGCCCTCCTCAATCGAGGTGATGTTGAGGAGGCGTGGGCTTCGTTTCAGACGAATCCGCCCCGCCGGGTGCTCCTCGCACTGCCTGCCGCACAGGATGATCCGGGCAACCTCCGTGAGCTGCCATGGGAGCTGATCTACGGAGATGGGCCGGCTGGCGACGGCCTCTCCGGTTTTTTCTTCCAGGACCACGAAATACCCTGGTCGTTGTGGCACCGGCACGACGGTCGATGGGCTCCCGACAGAGAGAAAGGCCCGTTGCGTGTCCTGGTCGTCGTCTGTGAGCCGGACACGCCTGGCCTGCTGGCGGATCAGGAAATCGTAAGCATCACAACGGGTCTTGCCACCTGGTCTGTACCGGTGCATACTGAAGTGCTGTTTAGGCCATCAGTCGATCTCCGTGCCACACGGAGATCGTCGCGTCGGTTGCCGGCAGCGGGATCTGTACGGTCGCCGTTGCTCGGCACTGATTGAGTGGTGTGAGCGCGGCCACGGTTCGTCCCGTCGCAGCCAGGAGATCCTCCCCGGTCCGCGGAGCGTCCGCCGAGGGCGTGGCGGGCAGCTCGCACCGCCCGGCCCCCGGATACCCGTCGCGGGCTATCTTGTTCAGGCTGGCGGTGTCCGCGCTGCCGAACCCGAGTGGCCACACCTCGATCTGTTTGTCCTTCAACTCGCTCGGGACGGCGTTGATGAGCTGGTCTCGGGCGGTCACAGTCCGCCGGCCCCGGTCGCCGGGGCGGCCGGGATCGTCATAGGCGACGACGTTGGGGACAGCCTGCGGCCCGCCGGCGAGCAGCACCAGGACCCGGCGGGTGCCGACGGCAGTGTTGTCCGCCAGGTCCTTGCCGAAGAAGCGCAGCGCCCCGGCGATGTCGGCGTCGTTCCCCTCGCTGGAGGTCCGTTTGTGCAGGCTCGCGGCGCAGTCCGCGATCGGCGAAGCCGCGGTGGCCTGGCCGGTCGCAGGGGTGCTGTGGCCCGCTTCGCGGAAGGGACAGACCCGGTCGAAGGCGGATCTTCCCTCTGCCGGCGCGCTGCCGAAGCCGGACACCGCGACCTGGTACTCCCCGGGCGCCGCGTGCTCGCCCGCCAGCGCGGCATTGGCAATCGTGTCGGCGGCCGC
>NZ_CAKJTO010000169.1:0-6982 GCF_917627405.1 Protofrankia sp. Cj5 | reverse complement strand
CCCGGTTCCATTCCGAACCCGGTAGCTAAGCCCTTCTGCGCCGATGGTACTGCGTGGGTGACCGCGTGGGAGAGTAGGACGCCGCCGGACTTCTTTCAGGGAGGGGTTATCCATGTCGGATAACCCCTCCCTTTTTGTCATGAAGCCGGCACCGACGCGGGCATGGATGGCACCGGCCGAGGGAGAGAACAGCGTGGAGAAGAACAACGGCGAAGCCGCCCGCCCAGGTCGCCGCCAGCCAGCAAGCGCGGCCGAGGCCACTTCCCCGAGGAAGAATCGGATCTCGACGACGAGCACAGCGGCTCGTCGCCCGACCGCGGCCGGGCGTGGCAGATCTCGGACCGCGAGCGATGGACAGGCGCAACAGCGCTGGCGGGCGGCTCGCGACGCCCGCGCTGGCGGTGCGCGTCAGCAGGGTCGCTATGGAGATCAGCCGCCAGCAGGCGGCAACCGTGACACGGCTGGCCGGCCCGCGCGACGAGCGTCTGCCAGCGCGCATCATGATGATGGCGCCCGCCGGTCGCCTCGACCCGTGGGTGCGCGCGGTGACGGCCGGCGTTCTGGTGAGGATCGCGGTCCGGATAGGACAGGCCAGCGACAGGGCGGCGGCTGGCCGGTTGAGCGGCCGAGATCGGATCGGGCGAGAGCGGAAAGGCCGGGGGCGCGGGGGCCGGAAGCCGACGGCCGTGAATCCGGGCGGCGGCCGGCGGGCCCGCCAGCCCGTGGGGCGTCTGTTCCGCGCGGCGGCCGCGGTCACACCGGCAGCCCGGAACGTGGCCAGGGACGCGGCAACGAGCGAGGACACGATGAACGCAGGCAGAGCGCGGCGCGTTCGGCTCGCCCATCGGATTCGCCCGCCTCGGGCCCAGTGAAGCGCGGGAGCGGATCAACGGATCAGCGGACGTTTTTCTCGACCAAGGGTGACCGCTCCGGGCAGGGCTCGCGGGTGTCCCGGAACGACGCCCCGCGCGGCCGTGGTACTGATAATCGTCTTGCGGGCCGGTCTGGCGCCGACAGGCCTCGTGCCGCCGACCGCTTCCGTAGCACCGGTAATGATCGTGATAAGGCTGGCGGTGGCCCGCGGCGGGCGCAGCCCGGGGTCACCCCGCCATCCACCGGCGGCGAGCGTGACGGCAGAACGTCCCCCAGTCCTTCCCGCGGTCGTGCTGCCGAGGATCGGTCGACCGATCGGCGTCGTGGGCGGGATGCCGACCGGCGGCCCGCGCCGGATGCCGCGCCCTACCGGTCTGTTTACCATCGTGACGAACGAGGTCGCGATGCTCGGGCTCGGGACGAACGCGGCGCGGACCGGAACACCACCGGTCGTGCCCCACAACGGCCGGCGCCGGGGCCGAACCAACCACGATCGGGCGAGCCGCATCCGAGCCAGCCACGGCCGGCCAGCCCCGCGCCGCGCGGGCGGGATTCCCGGCCACCGGCTGCACGTGGCGGCAGGCCAGCAGGTCCGCGGCCCGGGGCCGCTGGCTCAGGCCGCGGCAGGCCCGCTCCGGCCCGCGGGCGTACCGCCACGCCCGCGGGATCATCAACATCCGCGGGCCGTTCGGCGGACGCCGGCCGGCAGGAACGCGGACAGGAACAGCGCCCAGGTCGACCATCCGCGCCGGCGCTGCCCGATGAGGCCCGCGCGGAGCTGCTGGACTTCGAGGTGACCCGGGAGCTGCGCGGGCTCGGCGCCTCGCTCGCCGAACCGGTCGCCCGTCATCTTGTGGCCGCCGGCATCTATCTTGACGAGGACCCCGCGCTCGCGCTTGCGCACGCTCGTGCGGCGTCAGCGCTTGCGTCCCGTATCGCGGTCGTCCGCGAAGCGGTTGGCCTCGCGGCGTACCACGCGGGGGAGTTCACCACGGCGCTTGCCGAGCTGCGCGCGGCCCGCCGGCTCGACGGTTCCCCTCGCCATCTCGCGCTGATGGCGGACGCCGAGCGTGGGCTCGGGCGTCCCGAGCGGGCGTTGTTGCTGGCCCGGGACCCGGGTGCGGCCGAACTCGACAAGGCGGGCCGGATCGAGCTCCTGATCGTCCTGTCCGGCGCACGGCGCGATCTGGGCGAGCCGGCGGCCGCGGTGCTGCTGCTGCAGGATGAGGCGGCTGTGGCCAGCGTGGAACCGTGGACGCCAAGGCTGTGGTACGCCTATGCCGAGGCGTTGCTGGCCGCGGGTCGGCCGGCTGATGCGGCGCGCTGGTTCGCGTCCACGGCAACCATCGATGAGGAGGAGACCGACGCCGCGGAGCGGGCCGCCATGCTGGCGGACAGCTGATCTGCTGCTCCCGCGACCCGTGGCTTGTCCGTATGGGGTCCGTATGGTGGGCGATGGCCTACTGGTTGTCCAGGAGACGGATCAACAGGCCGCTTCGCGGCTTGGGCGTGAACAGCGTCGACTTCCGTGGCATACGCTCACCCGCGGCGGCGACTGCGGCGACATCCGCTGTGGGCGTCGGGTTGAGCAGCAGCGCGGTCCCGCCGGCCTGCGCCGCGGCGGCGATCGCGCTGGCCGCGTCATGATGGTAACGGATCGTCTCCTCGGTGTCCGGTAGACCCCAGACCTTCACGATCAGCGCGAGATGCGCGACGGTGACATCCAGCTTGCGGAAGGCCGCGGAGCGGTCCACGGGCAGTGCCTCGGCGAGCAGCGCCGGATCCGGTTCGCTCAGGAGGAACGCCGTGCGGCCATCGGTGATCATAAACGCGTGGCCGCCCTTGCCGGCTCCCGCCAGCTCGTTGAGCAGGGCCATCCCGCTCGGATCCGGCGCGGCGTCCAGCTGCGTCACCGAAAAGGCCGATGCGGCCCGGCGCGCGGCCTCGGCCACGTCGAGTCCTGCCACGACCCGGTGGATGGCGTGGACCGCAGGCCCCGACACCTGCGCGTCGGCGAGGAAGGCCAGGCCGAAATCCCACGGGCCGGCGCCGGCCCCGGCAGCGTGACGGTCTGCCTGGTAACGACGGTAGGTGGCGTATCGGTGATGTCCATCAGCGATCACCGCATGCCGTCCGTAGAGATCGTCAGCGATTTGTGCGAGATCGTTTGAATCGGTAAGGGCCCAGATGCGGTGTGATACGCCGTCATCGGTCATAGTGGTCAACAGCGGTTGGGTTGCGGCTGTCGCTGAAACGATCTGGCTGGTGAACCCGCCGCCAGGGTACAGCAGGAAAATTGGTTCGAGATTCGCCACAGTGGCCACGGTCAGGGCGAGCCGGTCGGCGACCGGGCCGGCCATCGTGTTCTCATGCGGCAGGATGATCCCCGCGTTCGGGTCCACGAGGGCCACCGCGCCGACCAAGCCCCGCTGGATGTGGCCGTCGTGGATCTCCTCGTACACGTAGAGTGCGGGAGCGTCGTCGCGGCGCAGGACACCGGCGGCGATCCATGCACGCAGGGTCTGTCCGGCGCGGTCGTAACGGCTCTCGGGAGAGCTCTCGTCGGTGTCGCGCGGAAGGGTGAGACGGACGACATTGTGCGGATGCGCGGCTTCCAGCGCGGTGACGCCCGCTGTGTCGATCACGTCGTAGGGCGGGGCGGTCCGTCTCGCGAGATCCGGCCCGTCATCGGCCACATACCGCAGGGCACGAAACGGCGCGAACACCAGTCCGCCGGGTGTGGGCAGCGCCGGGTCGGGAGCAGTCATGCCGCGATCGTATGGGCTGCCCCCTGCGGGGCCGCTCCAGCCGCGCGGGCCATGGCGCAGGCCCGCCGTTGGCTGAGCCCGTGAGCCTTCATACCGGTAACAGGCTGTACAGAAACACAGCGATCAGTGCGATCGGTGGGAGCGTTGCCCGGTTTCCAGCGACACTGGGATGCGCACCTTGTGAAAATGCGTCTGGCCGCCATCGGTGTTGGCTGGCGTGTACATCAGTGGCGACGAGGCTCTGAGCGTGGGCACCACCGGCTGGTGACGTAGGCAGTGACGTAGGCAGTGACGCAGACAGGCAGAGGTAACCAACCGGCCAGCGGCCGCGCGATCGTTTTCTGTCGCGTGGCCGCTGGCCTAGAGGTTAGGGAGGCGCCGATGTCCGGCGGGTACGACGGAGCTGGGGGTAACCGTGGTCCTGTTGGAGGTGCTCCCGGCGGTGAGGTCTACGACTGGTACACCCGGGGTGTTGCCCTGCTCGACCGGGGCAACGCGAACGCCGCGGTCCAGCTGCTGGCCCATGCGGTCGCAGCCGAGCCGGGCTCCCGCAGCGTGCGGGAGGCGTTGGCGCGGGCGCAGTTCGACGCCGGTCAGTACGACGCGGCCCGGGAGAGTTTCGCTTGGATAGTCGAAAATGACCCGGCGGACGACTACGCGCAGTTCGGGCTTGGGATGGCGGCTCGTAGAACGGGTGACCTGCGTGCCGCCGTGGAGCACCTGGCGCTGGCTGCGGCGATGCGCCCGGACCTGCGACACTACGACCAGGCTCTGCGCAGTGCCCGGGCCGCTCTCAACCAGCGTTGATGAGCCCGTTATGACGGACAGTCCACACGTTCATTTTCACGCCCGGTTGACCGGCTCGCCGCGTCCGCTGTCGGCGTCGTCCTCCCCACTTGCCGACGCGCACGACGTCGCGTTGATGGATCTTGATGGTGTGGTGTATCGCGGCGCTGAGGCCGTGCCCCATGCGGCGGATGTGATCGCATCTGTCCGCGGCCGTGGCATGCGTGTGGTGTACGTCACCAATAACGCCCTGCGCTCACCGGCGGATGTCGTGCGTCGGCTGGTGGCATTCGGGGTGCCCGCGGCGGTGCCCGATGTCGTCACGTCGGCGCAGGCGGCCGCGCGGGTGCTGGCCGAACGGCTGCCCGCACGCGCCGCGGTCCTGGTCGTCGGTGGCGAGGGCCTTCGCCAGGCGGTGACCGAGGTGGGTCTACAGCCGGTCGCGACCGTGGGGGAGCAGCCCGCCGCCGTTGTGCAGGGTTTCGATCCGGATCTTGACTACGCCAGGCTCGCTGAGGCGGCGCTCGCGATCCGGGCGGGCGCGTTCTGGGTCGCGACCAACGTTGATGCGACGGTGCCGAGCGAACGTGGGTTGATGCCCGGCAACGGTTCACTGGTTGCGATGTTGTGTACGGCAACCGGATGCGAGCCGATGGTTACTGGCAAGCCTGAGCATGCGATGCACGAGGAATCGGTCCGCCGGAGCGGGGCGCGGTTTCCGGTGATTGTGGGCGACCGTCTCGACACCGATATCGAGTCGGCTGTCCGGTCGGGCACGCCGTCCCTGCTGGTGCTCACCGGAGTGGCCGCACCGGGCGAACTCCTGCGGGCCGAGGCACGCCACCGGCCGACGTATCTCGCGGCCGATCTGCGTGGCCTGTTGGCGTGTCATCCGGGCGTCGTCGTGAAGGTGAGGGGAGCGCAGGGGGCGGAGAAGGGAGGTGAGTCACGATCCGGCGATGTGGTGGCGGCGTGCGGCGGCTGGGTGGCGCAGGTGTGTGATGCGACGCTGACCTGGCGCAGGGCCAGGCCGGCACCCCGGGCAATCGGCGCGTGTGGGGCCGCTGTCGGTGCGTCGCCAGCTGGTGGCCCGTTGGTCGATGCCCTGCCGCGGGATGATGGCCTGGATGCTCTTCGGTCGGCCTGCGCGGCTGCATGGACGGCGGCGGACGCCGGCACCCCCGTCCAGCGGCTGGCTGGTGACCGACCACCGGGCTGTGCCGATCTGGAATAGTGCCCGTTCCAGGCACCCGGAGAGCCGGTTTCTTCCGGTGATTATTCAGCGCGCTACCAGGCTGGAACGCCCGGCAACTGTACTGGCTTTACTTTCCGGCGGATCGTATGTGGCCGAGGATTCTGTTCTTGAACTCAACGAGCTGGGCCGCATGGGATTCGATATATCTGTTGTCGTATGCCGACTGCACAGCCACGGCGATACCGACCAGATTTGTTTTGATCTTGCAGTCGACGTCCGTGGACGCGACTGTGATCTCAGCCGGTGAGGCGGGCGTCGTGGAACCGTCAGGCGCTGGCGGGCGCCGCCATTGCAGGTCTCCGATCGCGTCCAGGGGAGTGTTGTACCTGAATCCTGACTCGGCCATACATTGCGCCCAGCTGACGACCACCGCGCGGTATCGACTGTCGTTGGTGGGGACGGGCGGGCCAGAATCTGGGAGTACGGTCTCATCGATGATGAGTGGGGTACCGCCGATCGCCTCCTGCCCTTTTCGGGCGCATTCCGAGGAAACTTCGGACGGTCCTGCGACCCCCGTTTCTGTCAGCGAGACCGCTTGCCCGGGAGGTCTGGAATATCCATGGGTCTTTGCCGCCACGGGGTCAAAGAAGCCGTACAGCCCTGACCGGATCACTCCATCTCGTTGCTGGGCTGATAGAAACTCCTGTACCCCCGGCGGCTCGTGGATCTCGGCGTTGGCTCCGTGCGCCGCGAGGCATTTCGCGACGGTTTCGTTGCGTACTGCCCGAAGCTGCATGATCTCCTGAACCGAAGGAATATACGTGTCTATCGGCCGGCCGATCTGCGATGGCTCGGAAATTTGTTGTACTGGCCCGATGCCGGGCTCGTGCTGTTCCGGGGATTTTACCGGGTCCGCGCAGGCGACGCTGGCAGCCAGCACCAGTACAACCGCAGGTAGCGTCGCCTGTGGGCGAATCACGTGGCGGATGCGTGGGGACTGGCGCCAGCGACGCCCGCGAAAGCGTATCAGCATGCAGATCAATATATATTGATGGCGCGAACTGTCTGAGCCGAGTACGACCATGAAGACCACTTCGGGAAATACACTGTGTAGCTGTCGCCCGAATACCATCCGGCGTTGTTTCCGGAGCTGCCTCCATAAACGTTGTAGAGGGTCACATTCGTGTAGCCGGCATTTGCCCAGCATGTCGTTTGATTGGACTGCAGCCAAAGAAAGTCGTAGCGACTACAGGATACCCTGTTGATTGCTTGAGCGGAACCCGCGGTAGCAACCAGCCCAAGTGTGACTGCCATGGCCGTGAAAACAGACGCGAACGCTCTCTTCACCGTCAGGTCCTTC
>NZ_CAKJTO010000168.1:0-7048 GCF_917627405.1 Protofrankia sp. Cj5 | reverse complement strand
AGTGGGGTGTGGAGCTCGGCAAGGCGCTCGCGGCGCGGATCATTCCGGAACTGTCGGCGGACGGGCCGGTGGAGCTGGCGCACGACAGCTCCACCAACAGTCTCATCCGCCGGTTCCGTGCCGCGAACGAGTCATCGGAGCGCGAGTTCTGATTTGGCCGTATTGTCTGAATCGTCGAGGGTGCCGGTACGCTGGTAATTCGTGTTATTCGACATTAATGCGCGGCACATCTCTTGCTTTTCGTCGGTGAAATCCGGGATCTTGGTTACCCTCGGTAGTATCGCTGCATGGGGTGTACGTATCCCGTAGCTCGGGGAGAGAGCACCCTGTGGGCGGTTCCGGTTCGGGAGGCCTGCCGGACCGCCAGGACGACATGAGCCAGGAGGTGTCGCCTCGCCGCCAACCGGCCGGGGTGCGGGGCCGCGGCCAAGCGGCGCGGAACGACGACAGGTGCCGACGACATGTGCCGGCGGGAGTACCGGGGGGCGGAAACATGCAGGTCGAGGCCGGTCATCTGCGGATGTCGGTGACCCATTCGGGGTGCGATGTGCTCATCGTGCTCGATGGCGAACTCGATACCCGCGGCCGGCTGAGGTTCCGCCAGGAGATCCATGAACTGCTGGGCCGCGGCGGCACGGACGTGACGGTGGATGTCGACGGCCTGCATGCCGTCGACATCGCTGGAATGGCGGCGTTGCTGCGGGCCGAACTGCTGTTGCGAGGAGTCCACTCCAGTCTTCGGGTGCGGGGGGCCTCCCCGGCGTTCATGGCGTTGCTGCGTTCGACCGGTCTGACCGGTCGCCTGCGGGTTGATGCCGGGTCACGGCGATCGGGCGCGCCGGCCTCCGCCGCCGCTGGCGGTCGGGCGCACTGACCGCCCGTCCCGCTGGGCGCCCGGGGATGCGCACGGACGGCATGCGGGCGCACGGATGCGCGGGCTCACGGATGCGCGGACTGGCGCGACACGATCAACCGTAGCAGCCGCACAGGCGGTGGTCCGCCATCCTCGATGTCGCCGGGAGACTCGTCGTCGAGGTCGGGGACCAGCTGGAGCCGGGGCCGGCGTACTTTTTCGATCATTTGTTCCACCCGATGCATAGCCAGCATGCCGATCATGAGTACCAGTGGGAATCCCAGCACAATTGTTATGGATCCGGCCATCGCGTCCTCCGCGGCTCGCCCGAAAACACGGAAAGTTTTCCCGTGATCTCTCTGTGCCTCCACACTCCTGTTACCCACGGTCGTGGGAAATTCACCTTTTGGCGACGGCTTCGTCCGTCCAGGGTGAGCGCCGCGATCGGCCGGCGCGTGGCCGGCACAGGTGTGGCCGACACGAATGTGATCAAGTTTTTTCGGGTGTCCGGGATGCGCTGAGGAAGCCTCCTGGCTCACGGCGGGCGTCCGGCAGCAAGCCGGGCACCCGGCCGAATTCGTCTCCTGTCACCATGTCTGGTATGTCGAGGCCTGCCGTTGCGCAACCGGCGGGCTCAGGCGGCCGATCGCCGGAAGGCCCGCCGCTGCGTGGTCCCTACCGCGGTCCGTGGCCCGTCGGGCGCGCCGTGCCGACCGAGTCCCAGTTGCGGGCGCGGATGCGGATGCTGCTCGAACAGCTTGAGATCTCGCAAGCCGAGATCGTTCTGTACCGGGCGGCCTATGTGCGGGTCAGCGAGGAGGAGATCGCCGACCGTCCCTGGCTGCGCACTCCCCTCGAGCGCCTCACCGTCCCCCGTCTCGCCCGGGCGCTGGCCCGTGAGCTCGACGCTATGGAGCGTTTCCGATTGTGGGCAGAGGAGCTCCACCAGCTCCAGGAAGAAGCCTGCGCCCGCGGTCTGCTCAACTCGCCGTAGCGTCTCGCAAAGACCGTCACGCAAAGACCGTCACGCGGGGACCGAGAACTCCTCGAACAACCGGCGGGCCTGGGCAGCCCCGGCGATGTTGCCCTTCTTCTCGTAGCACGCGATCGCCGTGTCGATCTTCGGGCCGGCCGTGTCGCCCTGGCCGGTCCGGTGGAGCACCTCGGCATAGGCCAGCCATGCCTGCGCCTGCCCGTCCCAGTCGTCGGTCCTGCCGGCGAGATCGCACGCGGCCTCGGCGAACCGGACGGCCTCGACCTCACGTCCGCGCATCGCGAGCACCTTCGCGTGCACCCCGCACCAGCCAGCCTGCGCGGGGACCTGGTCGCCGGCAGCGGCGTCGCGGGAGCGGGACACGTAGGTGGCTGCCTCGTCGAGGCGTTCGAGCTTGAGCAAGACGTCGGCGAGGGCCGCGGCACGCGTGGCCAGGTGCGCGCGTTCACCCATCCGGGCCAGCCGGCGGCAGCTGCGCCGCAGCTCGTGTTCGGCCGTGTCGAGGTCGTCGGTCAGTAGGGCGATACGGGCAACAACGAAGCCCCCGTAGAGCGGATCTCCGCGGGGGCTCCGGACGTCCCAGACGATCTCTTCAGCCCGGGCCAGATGGTCCATGGCGGCATCGAGGTCTCCCGCCATCGTGAACAGCACGGCCAGCTGGGCGAGCAGGGAACGGCGCAGGCCGCGGTCGTCCCCAACACCGGCCAGCGCCCGCGTGGCCCGGTCGACCGACTCGCCGACCGGGCGAGGGGCAAGGCTCAGCAGATGGACGAGGTCACGGCGCATGGTCTGGGCATCGCGAAGTACGCCGGACTCCTCGGCGTGGCGGACGGCGGCCTGCATGGCCCGCTCGGCCAGGGCATAGCGGCCAGCCGCCATGTGAGCGGCGGCCTGG
Organism: Protofrankia sp. Cj5; assembly: GCF_917627405.1. NCBI lineage: Bacteria > Bacillati > Actinomycetota > Actinomycetes > Frankiales > Frankiaceae > Protofrankia > Protofrankia sp. Cj5. The sequence goes on along the minus strand of NZ_CAKJTO010000168.1, from coordinate 4,306 downwards.
CTGCGGCAGGCGAGCGCGGCACCGACCTCGTCCCCGTTCTGGATGAAGATCGGTAGTGCTCGGGTCGCCTCACCCAGGGTCTCAGCGACCAGCCCCTCCGGGCTCGTCGCGAACATGAGCCGAAGGTGGGCGAGCCGCGCGTGCGCCCGCAGGCCGGTGTCGCCGATCCGGGTGGCCCGGTCCGTGGCTTGGCGCAGCATGCGTTCGGCGTCGCTGAACCGGCCGAACGAGTGCAGCGCCCAGCCAAGGTCGATCTCGGCACGGATGCGCAGCGGATCGGTGACGGGAAGGAGTGTGATCGCTCGTTTGAGCAGCCCGGCCGCGCCTGTCTCGTCGCCCTGGCGGACCCGGTCAGCGGCTTCGATCAGGCAGGCCGCGGCGCGGTGCCCGAGCTCCGCGGTCTCGGTGTCGCGCAGCCCGAGCTCGACCCGGTACCGGTACGCCTGTTCCAGGTGATACCCGACCAGCTCATCATGCTCACCAGGGCGCCCCATCATCCTGGCCTGCAACCAGGCGGCGAAGCCTTGGTGCAGCTCGGCGCGCTGGCGCTTCGATGTCGCCTGGTAGGCGCAGTCGCGCAGCAGGACGTGCAGGAACCGGAAGGCCTCCACACCGGGCAGGTCCGACCGGTCGGCATGAACCAGTTCCTTGCGTACCAGCGCCTGGCAGTGCGCGGCCACGCCGGCCCGGTCCGCCGGGGCGGACAGCTCGACCACCGCGTCGAGGTAGAACCGCTGACCGACAACGGCGGCACGTTCCAGCACCCGTCGCTCGTGCATGTTGAGCCGGTCGAGACGGGCCGCGAGCAGCGCGGAGATCGTGGGTGGGACCTGGACCGAGCCAAGGTTGCCGGTCGCGATCCACCGGTCGCCCTCCCGGCGCAACAACCCGTCGTCGACCAGGGCCGCGAGCGTCTGTTCGACGAACAGCGGGTTCCCCGCGGCTGACTCGGTGATTCTGGAAACCAGCGCGGGGTCGAGGTCGTTGGACCCCATCAACGTGCGGATCAGCCGCTGGCAGCGTTCCTCGCTCAGCGGCTGCAACAGCATCGACGTGGCGTTGAGTTTGCCGCCGCCCCAGCTCCGGCGCTCCTCCAGCAGCTCCGGCCGGGACAGGCACAGCAGCAGGATCGGTGCCTCCCGGGACCAGTCGGCGACATGCTCGATCAGGTCCAGCAGGGTCGGCTCAGCCCAGTGGACGTCATCGAACCAGACGATCAGCGGACGTTTCTCGGCGAGCGCGGCCAGAAAGGTGCGGACCGCCCAGAAGCTCTCCTGCGCGCCGACTTCAGCACCCCCGAGACCGACCAGCGGTGCCAACCCGTCCACCACGGCGGCGGCGTCGCCGATGACGTTGTCGACGCCATCCAGCAGCTCGCGCAGGCGACGCCGGCCCTCGGGCGCGCTCTCGTCGGCGGACATGCCGGTCGCCTGGCGGACCATTTCCATCAGCGGCCAGTACGTGATGCCTTCGCCGTAGGACAGACAGCGCCCGGTGAGCACCGTCGCCCGCGGAGCCATCGCCTCGCAGAACTCCCCGACCATGCGGGATTTTCCGATGCCGGCGGGGCCGAGCAGGGTAAACAGGTGGCAGGTACGTTCTTCGATCACCTGTTCGAGGGCGTCATCGAGGCGGCGGCGTTCCCGGTCCCGGCCGATCACCGGTGCGGCAAAGCCGTCCGGGGCGAACCGCGCGCCGGGGCCGACGCCGGGGTGCGCCAGACCGATCAGGCGGTGGGCCCGCAGGGGGGCCTTCTTGCCCTGGACCACCAGGGGGCCGACCGGTTCGCTGCGCACATCCGAGCGAATCATCCGCAGGGTTGCCTCAGCGATGAGGATCTCGTCGGGGTCGGCGGCCTCCTCCAGGCGGGAAGCGACATTGACGGCATCGCCGGTCACGCCGCCACCGGTACCAGGCCCGCCGACGGTGACCTCGCCCGTGTTGATGCCGATGCGGATCCGGAACCGAAATCCCCAGTCCCGCTGGAGATCGGCGTTGAGCGTGGCCATGCTGGCGCGGATCTCGAGGGCGGCGCGGGCGGCGCGCAGCGCATCGTCCTCATGCAGGATCGGGATACCGAAAACAGCGAACACCGCGTCCCCGATGAACTTCTCGACACTGCCTCCGTGGGCCGAGATCACTTCGCGGGCGGCGCTGAAGAAGCGCCACATCACCTGCTGTAGCGGTTCGGAGTCGAGCTGTTCACCGATGGCGGTATAACCGGTGACGTCGCAGAACATGATCGTTACAGTCTTGCGAGCGCCGATCCCGAACGTGGGCAGCGGAGTACCGCAGGAGAAGCAGAAGCGTGCTTCCTCTGGGTTGGCCTTTCCGCATGTCGGGCAGGCGACCATGTGCCGGATCGTAGGCCGCGGCGATGCCAGACGGGACGCCGATGTCGGTGTCAGTCGTTTCAGATGATCGTGATCTGTCCCACAGTGGCGGGCGGGGTGGCTGCCCCGACTCCCCCGGTGACGGGTTCTGGTGAATTAATTGATCTTGTTTGGCTGCCTGGCAGGCGAGCGTCCAGGTGGATGATCAGGCAAAAGTATCGGTTGCCACCATCGACTGCCCGTTTTCGTTCCAGTGGCCTGGGGCGTGTCTGATGGATGTTGGTCGAGGTGGGCGATGATCCAGAAGGTGGCCTGCAAGGCGGAGGAGGTCCGGATAGCGGTGTTCTATCCGGACCGACGACAACGGGGCAGGACACCTTCTGGGCATTGATCCGCACGATCGAAGATCCATCAGATACGCCCCAAACCCGCTGCTCGCGGACCAAGTCGCTCCGTGCTTTGGCGGTCCTACCTAAGAGCGACCGGCAATAGGGACGCGGCGTCGCGGGGCTGGGGCACGCACCTCACCGCGTTGTCGTCGGTCGCCACCCAACACCAGGGTGACTCCCTCCGCCGCCTCGCGATGCACGCACCCCAGCCCCGCTCCTTGATCCACGCCCCTATTGCCGGGCGCTCTAAGCTGGTTGATGTGGTGGCTGGACAGCGGGGAAGGGACACCGCGCTCGACGCGAGCCGTGGCGAAGCCGGGGCGGTCCGGGGCGCGGGGACCCCGGTCGTCATCACCACGGCGCTCGGGCTGCTGGTTGCCCTGCTGCTCGGGTGTGCCTCGACCACCGCTGGCGCGGAGACGCATACGTCATCGCAGTCACCGGTGATCACCACCACCGCACCACCCGCCACCGCCTCGCCCGCCGGTGGCCAGAGCGATCCGTCGCGGTCTGGGGGCAGCCCGACCACCTCAGGGGATCCCGCGGGGCCGGGTGCCGCGACCGTTCCCGGGACATCCCCGAACGACGTGGGGAGCGAAGCCGGCAGCGGCGCTCCGGGTACGCCAGGGTCCGCCACCCCAGGCCCAGGCCAGGACGTCCCAGCCCGGACCGTTCCAGCGGAGCGGATGCGTGCTGTGTTCGTCGGGGAACCATGTGTTCCGAGCGTCGACTCCGTTCCGCGGCAGGCCGTGAACGGGCTGCTTCTCTACTGCGGACAGGCGGATTCGGGCCAGCCGCGTTGGGGGGTGGCGAGTCCGCCACCGCCACAGGGGCCGGTTGTGCCGGTGCCGGGTACCGAGTGCGACGCCAGAACTGATGGCGATGGGGTCGTCCAGGGTGCGGACGGGCGTCTGGTTGCCTGCATTCGTGATCTTGATGGCAGCTCTCGCTGGAGCGACGCTTCGTAATGGCAGCACTTTAGGTAGTCATTTGCTTGCGAAAAGTAGTAAAATGTTGGATGCTGCCATGGAGATTGATCAAATATTACTAAAAGTAACTTTTTTAGCGCCATTCTGTCAGCTATCACGTTGTTCCAGTATTTGTTCCATGGATGGTTACCAGCGAGTAGCATGGGTATTAGTTACTGGCCAGTAGGAGCATGCCGGTTCCCTCGGTGACAACCGAAGCCGGCACTTCCCGGGGAGACCACCATGGGGCACTACAAGAGCAACCTCCGCGACATCGAGTTCAACCTGTTCGAGGTACTGGGCGTGGACCAGACACTGGAGCACGGCCCGTTCGCGGATATGGATCGTCAGACAGCCCACGACGTGCTTGTCGAGGTCGACAGGCTGGCTACCGGTCCGCTGGCCGAGTCCTTCTCGGAGGCCGACCGCAATCCACCGGTGTTCGACCCGGACGCCGGCACCGTCACGCTGCCAGAGGCGTTCAAGAAGTCCTACGTGGACCTCATGGCCGGCGAGTGGTGGCGCCTTTTCGTACCGGCGCACCTGGGCGGTATGGGTGCCCCGCCATCGGTCGTCTGGGCCGCTTCGGAGCTCATCCTCGGGTCCAACCCGGCAG
>NZ_CAKJTO010000167.1:0-7175 GCF_917627405.1 Protofrankia sp. Cj5 | reverse complement strand
CGTTTTCCCGGTCAGGCACGAAGCGCCCTGCCTGCACCGCGCCGTCAGACCCTGGACGGCCTGCTACCGCGCATGGTCACGAGAGCGGTGGCACACGGCCTCTCCGCCGCCCCAGCGGGGAACAACCGGCTCGCCAGCTCGCCAGCCAAGGATGTGAATCCCATGTTCCTGGGCCACCAGGGAACAACATCGAACTCACATCCTTCGGCACTACCGCGAGCTGCTCAGCCGAGGGCCGCGATGGCCTCGTTGAAGCTCTTCGACGGACGCATGATGGCCGCGGCCATGGTAGCGACGGGCTGGTAGTAACCCCCGATGTCGGCCGGCGAGCCCTGAACCGCGAGCAGCTCGTCGACGATGGTCCGCTCCTGCGCGGTGAGCGTCTTGGCCAGGCCGGCGAACGCCTCCGCGAGACGGGCGTCATCGGTCTGTGCGGCCAGCTCCTGCGCCCAGTAAAGCGCCAGGTAGAAGTGGCTGCCGCGGTTGTCGATGCCGCCCAGGCGGCGGCTGGGCGACTTGTCCTCGTTGAGGAAGGTGGCGGTCGCGCGGTCGAGGGTGTCGGCGAGCACCTGAGCGCGTGCGTTGCCCGTCGTCTGCGCGAGGTGCTCGAAGCTGACCGCCAGCGCGAGGAACTCGCCCAGGCTGTCCCAGCGCAGGTAGTTCTCCTTGAGCAGCTGCTGGACATGCTTGGGCGCGGAGCCGCCGGCGCCCGTCTCGAACAGGCCGCCGCCGTTCATGAGCGGGACGACCGAGAGCATCTTGGCGCTCGTGCCAAGCTCCAGGATCGGGAACAGGTCGGTCAGGTAGTCACGCAGCACGTTGCCGGTGACCGAAATCGTGTTCTCGCCTCGACGGATCCGCTCCAGGGAGAACGCGATCGCGCCCGTCGGCGCCATGATCTCAATCTGAAGTCCCCGGGTATCGTGCTCAGGCAGGTAGGCCCTGACTTTCTCGATCAGTTTCGCGTCATGCGCACGGTTCTCATCGAGCCAGAACACCGCCGGGTCGCCGGTGGCGCGGGCACGGGTGACGGCGAGCTTCACCCAGTCCCTGATCGGCGCGTCCTTGGTCTGGCACAGACGGACGATGTCGCCAGCGCCAACCACCTGCTCCAAGAGCACGGTGCCGGCCGCGTTGACGGCCCGTACCGTGCCCGCGGTGGGAATCTCGAAGGTCTTGTCGTGGCTGCCGTACTCCTCGGCCTGCTGTGCCATCAGGCCGACGTTGGGCACCGAGCCCATCGTCGCGGGGTCGAAGGCGCCGTTCGCCCGGCAGTCATCGATGACAACCTGGTAGATGCCGGCATAGCTGCTGTCGGGAAGAACCGCGAGGGTGTCCGCCTCCTGGCCGTCTGGACCCCACATGTGACCGGAGGTACGGATCATAGCCGGCATGGAGGCGTCCACGATAACATCGCTGGGCACATGCAGGTTGGTGATGCCGCGGTCGGAGTCGACCATCGCCAGAGCGGGGCCGTCGGCCAGCTCGGCGGCGAAGGAAGCCTTGATTCCTTCGCCTTCGGGCAGGGGTTCCAGGCCCTTGAGGATGCCACCGAGCCCGTCGTTCGGAGTCAGCCCTGCCGCGGCAAGCGTCTCACCGTGGGCGGCGAAGGTCCGCGGGAAAAAGGCCCGCACCACGTGGCCGAAAATGATCGGGTCGGAAACCTTCATCATCGTGGCCTTCAGGTGTACGGAGAACAACACGCCCTCGGCCTTGGCACGGGCGATCTGCGCCACCAGGAACTCACGCAGCGCGGCCACGCGCATGACGGAGGCGTCCACGACCTCGCCCGCCAGCACCGGTATGGACTCACGCAGGACGATGACAGCGCCGTCCTCACCCACCAGCTCGATGCGCAGCGAGCCGGCTTCGGTGATGACTGTGGACTTCTCCGTGGCACGGAAGTCGTCAGCGCCCATGGTGGCAACGTTCGTCTTCGAATCGGAGCGCCACGCGCCCATCCGGTGCGGGTGGGTCCTAGCGTAGCTTTTCACCGACGCGGGAGCACGGCGGTCGGAGTTGCCCTCGCGTAGCGCCGGGTTGACGGCGCTGCCCTTGACCTTGTCGTAACGGACGCGGATCTCCCGCTCCTCGTCGGTCTTCGGGTCATCCGGGTAGTCCGGCAGCGCGTAGCCCTGCCGCCGCAGCTCAGCGACCGCCGCCTTCAGCTGCGGCATCGAAGCCGAGATGTTCGGCAGCTTGATGATGTTCGCCTCAGGCGTCTTGGCCAGCCCGCTGAGCTCGGCGAGCGCGTCGTCGACACGCTGGGCCTCCGTGAGATACTCGGGGAAGCTGGCGATGATCCGCCCTGCCAGGGAGATATCGCGGCTTTCGACTCTGACACCGGCCACCTGGGCGTATGCCTGGACCACAGGCAGGAACGAGTACGTCGCCAGGGCCGGGGCCTCGTCAGTGTGTGTATAGATGATGGTCGAATCAGTCACCGATACTCCGCTTCGTGTCTACTTCGTCTCGCTATCATGGTATGTTCCGCTCGCCTCTATACCCTGATAACGGATACGGGTGTGTACTGGTGGTCACCGGCGTGCCGACAAGCCGACGAGCATCGGCTTCGGACGTCGGCTCGGAGCCTCCACCTGGGCATGCCGCTGCGCTCCTTGATTCCTGCCACACCGACGGGGTCCACGTCCCCGCAACCGTATGTGTCGGACTGATCGCATAATATTGACCGATCGGACAATCGGTTGGGACGTTAATAGCAAGTTCTGTCTGCTGGTGTGGGCTGACAGCCACGCCGATGACCACACTGGCCGTCGGCCTGTACACGGTGGCCCTGCTGTGGCTCCCCCGGGGATGCGTCATCGCCAGTGATGGGGGGCTCCGTCACCGACGCGACCGACGCGACCGACGCGACCAAACTGATCGATTGCGGGCAGGCGGCCAGGCACATGGAGTCAACCAACGTCGCCCTCACTCGCCTGCGGGTACGTCCGGGCAGCCCGGACCTCCTCACGTCGCTGGCCGGTCACCCGATGCGGGCTGGCTTTCACGATACGAGGGAGCAACGCAACGGTAACGAACGCTCAGGCGTGTCGGTGACACGTCGCCAGGTAGTTCCGATGGCCAGCGACCCGCGGGAAGGGATGCACGGTTCGCCCCGGTCGCCTTGCCCGGCTAGAAACCCCGCATTCCGCAGGCATCCTGACGGGCCAGCTCCAGGTCAGGAGCGGGAGTATCGAACCAGCTGCTGTCTGCTCCGGACAACAGCGTGCCGGCGGCCAGCGACGAGACGGGCTGGTGGGCTGACGGGAAAGTCAGCGCGGCGACCGGGGCGGGCATCGGCTGCGCGGCGATGCTGATCCCAGGCGGAAGCGGCGGTGGGGATCCGGTGCCCGGGTCGATCGGCGTGCCCGCCATGGCGTCGATAGCCGGCCGCGTCGGTATCCCGTCCAGATCGCGCAGCTGGATCTCCAGGTAGGAGCCCAGCCGGGCACGGTAGTCACGTTCGAAGGCCAACAATTGCTCAACCTGGTCTTCCAACCGGCGCTTGTCGTCGGCAAGGCCTCCGAGCTGCTCGGCAACGTACGCGCGGGCCTCATTGACAATGCGCTCCGCGTCGGCATGGGCGTCCCGGCGGGCACGCTCGCACGCGTCACGGGCCTGCTGCGACAGCTCGTCGGCGGTGCGCTGCGCCAGCATGAGGGTCTGGGTGACACGCCGCTCGATCTCGCTGTCCAGCTGGGAGCCTGGGACGTGGGCCGCGGCCTGGGCGGCGGCCGGCTGGGCGGCGGCCAGCCGGGGAGCGGGAGGTTCACCTGCCGAGGCCTGAGTCACCTGAGCGCTCCGCTGCTGTGCCTCCTCCAGCTGCCTGCGCAGTTGCTGGTTTTCCTGCAGCAGCTGTGCGGGAACGGCGGAACTGCCGCCGCCAGCGCGGCGGGCCTCGTCGAGCTGCCTGCGTAAGTCGGTGTTCTCGTCCAGGAGTCTCGTGAGTTCGTCCTCGACATCGTCGAGGAAGGAGTCGACCTCGTCCTCCTTGTAGCCGGTGCGGAACCGGGTCGGGCTGAATACCTTGTTCTGTACGTCCCACGGGGACAGAGCCATGTCGCCTCCTCATGACGCGGCATCGGCCGCTTCCCCGAATACCAGCGCCGCCCGCACGGTCATCAGGACCGCCACGGGTCAGGCACCCTTCCCGCGGCTGCATAACGGGTCGTGGTGTCCCGGTGAGGACGGGAGCGCTGCTGCTACGGGGGGGAGCGGCATGCCCCGCACGCCTCACCGGGACAGTTCTGACCGTAACGGGCTTCCACTCGGCCCGGCACCCCCACCTGGACACCCCCACCTGGACGGCGGCGGGCTCACGGCGATGGTGATACCGCCGGCATTTCCCGTAGCTCCAAACGGAGATATCCGTCTGGAGCTGGCGGTGGCTCGCTTGCGGCGAGGCTGGCGTACGCACGAAGTCAGGACTTGTTCCCCGCCTGGTTCTTTGTCATCATCGTCAGATCGTCAGATCGGAGTCCACTGAAAGGACTTGAGAACGCGCGCAGCCACCACCGAACAAATTGCGGAAATCGAGGCACCCGCCACGGAGGAGAAACAAAATGAGCGAAAAAATGTGCACGTCCTGCGGCACATTAATACAGGACAAAAATGATCAATACTGCTCGCGTGAGTGCGGGAGAGCCGGCCATGGCGGCTCGACACCCGTTGCATATCTTGATTTCCTGGAGAAGGAAAACGACAAAAATGATGTGATAGCCACGCTTGTCCAGCTGTCAAAAAAGTCGGGCTGGCAACGCCTCGAAGCATCCATCGACAAGGATGGAAAAATCGGCGGATACTGCATGCTGCCACTCAGCGGGGAGAAAATAAACACGGCCGCGGCACGCCGGAGTGGAAAATACCCGAACGTCATCGGCCCCCTTGTGAATCTGCTCATCCGGTCCGGATGGAAACGACTGGAGATCCGCCGGGAACCGGGATACGCTCCCGGCGGCTTCTGTGAGCAGGCGGACGGCAGTCCCGTGTATATCCTGGCCACGCACCTACAGCCGTGACCCGCTGCTTGCCGCCGGCATGGGTGGCCGCTCGAAGGCATCCTCGGCCCCCGCCCTCGCGGCGGCTACGCGGACAGCCCGCGGGCCCAAGGGCCGCGGCGGCGATGTCCGGCTACGGCCGGACAGCCCCCAACCGGCTCCCGGCATTGCCGCGGCCATCACGATCGACGGTCGATCCGTTCCCCTCCTCCCCTCCTGTGGGCCGGACTCGGTCCGCCACCGACGAGGCGTACTCCATAGCGATCATCCCCTAGGCCGGTAGGCCGGACGGGCACATCCCTTGACGCGTTCCGGGTGGCATCGATCATCCCTTGCGCCGGCGGGCCGAACGGGTCATGAACTGACCTGTAGCACGCAGCATGTGATCATCCCTGCTGCCGGTGGGCCGAGCCCTCTCCGGTCTGGGTTATGGTGCGGGGGGATGCCTGCGCATCACTGCACTGGGGTGACCCACCAGTCGGTGGGCCTTCCCGCATCGACGTGCCCCGCGTCACCGTCCGAACTGGACGGATCGGTCTCACGGGCGCTCCACGGGCGTTTTCTGTCTCCCCCCTATCGGAGGCGACAGCGAACCGGGCAATGGCGCGCGCGGTGTTCACGTCACGATCCATCGACAGTCCGCAGGCGGTACAATGGAACACCCGCTCGGACAAGGCCAGCGTGGTTTTTGCCGTACCACAGGCCGAGCAGGTCTTATTCGATGGATATCCATAGTCGACAATGGAAATCCTACTGCCATACCAGACGGTCTTGTAATCGAGCTGCCGGCGCACCTCGCTGGGAGAGATGTCGCGGAGCACCCGGTTGAGAGCCCGTCTGGGCCGGCGGCCCGCCCCGGCTTTGCTGCCGGTCCCCCGAGCCGGGTGGGTCATGCCGGCGGCCTGCAGGTCCGGCACTGCCACCATCGCCCAGCCGGTCGCGAGGCGTTTCGTCAGGCGATGCATATCCGTCGACCGGCGGGCCGCTTCCAGGTGCTGCAGGCGTGCCAGCCGGCGCTGTGCCTTCCCGCGTCGCCGGGAGCCCTTCATCGTCCGGGCGACGGTGCGGGACGCCTTCGCAAGCGCGCGGGCATGCCGGGCTTGCGCCCGGTGGGTGAAGAGCCGCTCGCCCGTGGACAGGGTGACAGGAGAGCGGGGCCCGAGGTCGATCCCGACCGTGCCAGCGGCCCGCTGGGCACGGTTCGGCGCTGGCAGCGCAATCCACTCACGGACCAGCACGCTCGCGTACCAGCGATGTGCCCCCCGCGAGACCGTCACCGACTGGATGACACCAGATCTGCGATCGAGCGCGCGCATCAGCCGTTTCAGGCTGTCGTGGGTACGGACCTCACCGATCCGCGGCAGCAACAGCCGCCGGGTGGTGACCGGTCGGATCGTCGGTCTCCTCACGTCATGGTGCAGCCGGAAACTATCCCGTGAACGGCCCTTCTTCTTGAAGCGGGGGCAGCCGACCCGGCGTCCCCTACGCCGGCCCGCCAACGAGTCCAGCCATGCCTTCCATGCCATGTCCGCGTCGAGGAATGCTGACTGAAAGGCATATGTCGAAACGACGTGCCACCACGGGCATATGCCCGCGACACCCTGCCGATCATCGCCCTTGACCTTGTTGAGCGCCTTCTGAATAGCCGGCTTGGTAGGCGTGGGAACCCTGGCCTGCCGGCGGGCGTCTTCCTCGGACGCGCCCGCCGCCACCAATGCGGCAACCGTGCCCTTCCACTGCTCCCGTGCCGCCATCTTCACGGCGAGCGCATGATTGAACGCCCATCGCGCGGCACCCGCATGCTGAGCGAGTGTCAATTCCTGGGTTGGATTGGGATCAAGAGTGACACGGTAAGCACGCAGGATTTCGACGGGCTCAGTCACCTTAGGACTCCGCACGGGCTGGTGGCCTCACACCTACAGCCTGTCCCAGAAGCGACATGTCGGATAGCTCCAAACGGAGGTCTCGCTAAGGAGGTCTCCGGGCAGAGACAGCGAACAGCCCCAGAACCGGACACACTGCCGATATCGGGGGCTGGACCCGGCTGGTGAACGCCGCTATATCCTGCGTCCGCAGCGGGACGCCTCAGGAGTAAAACGGGTACCGTCGTCAGCGACCTTGACAAACGACAGGCAGTTGTTCATCTGACCGAAACTCGCGGTCATGTCGAGGGGT
>NZ_CAKJTO010000166.1:0-7220 GCF_917627405.1 Protofrankia sp. Cj5 | reverse complement strand
CTGCGGCAGGCAGCGGCGGCGCTCACCATGCTCACCGTGCGGGCGGACACCGACGCGTGGTTGCCGCCGCCGGCCGCGCGGGTGCTGACCGCGGCGCTGGCGCGCCGCCGGCCCGCACCCTTGGTACCCGCCTTCGCCGCGCCCTTCGCCGCCGCGGCCGGCCTGCTGGAGTCCGCGCTCGCCGAGATCGACGAGACGGCCTGGGGCACGCCGAGCCCGGTACGCGACTGGACCATCAGCGACCTGGTCGCCCACTTGGCCGCGACCGATGCTCTGCTCGCCGCCGCGATCGGGATCGCGGCGGACCCACCGGTGGATCCGCACCAGAACACCGTCGCCCACAGCGAGATGGTGATCGCCCACGCCCGTACCCGGCCGCCCGCGCACTCCCGCGAGCTGTGGCGGCACGGTGTCCACGCGATCGCGGCACGGCTGCGCGCCGAACCGGCGCTGGCCAGCCGGATCGTCCAGGTCGGCGGCGTCGAGATGGCCGTGGCCGACCACCTCGTCACGCGGGCCTTCGAGACCTGGATCCACGCCCGTGACATCGCCGGGGTGATCGGGCTGCGGCTGCCCCATCCGCTCGGGGAGCACCTGCACGCCATGTCCGGCCTTGCCGCGCGGCTGCTCGATCAGCTGTGCGCGTCCCATGCCCCGGGGCTCGGTACGCCAGCGTCCGGCGGCTCCCCCGCCGGGATGGTCCGGCTCACGCTCACCGGGCCAGGCGGAGGGTCCTGGCTGGTGCGGGTCGGCGCCAGCGGCCGTGCCGAGGCTGCCGGCGACGCGGCTCGCACCCCGCCCGCGGCCGAGATCTCCCTCCACACGGTGGAGTTCTGCCTGCTGGTCGGCGACCGCAGAACGCCCGGCGACCTCGACGTCGCCATCACCGGGGACGACGCCCTCGGCCGCCGGCTGCTCACGCTCGCCCCGGCGCTGTCCGGCCCGTGAGCAGTGACGAGTGCCCGGCAACAGGGGCGTGGATCCAGGAGCGAGGCACTACTGGCCGGTGCGCGGCCACCCGGCCGGCCCGGTCACCGGAGGAGCACGCATGAAACGGTTCGACTGGCTCAAGCGCATCGAGCGGCTCGACCCGGAAACGGATTTCCTCGACATCTACCGGCTCAGTGTCACCCACGAATTCCCGTGGGACTACAACCAGTCGCTGTCGTTCGCGCTGTTCCGCACCTATGCCGTGCCCACCGTCGGGCGGCTTCTCGCCGAGACCGGCGAGCTCACCGAACGCGTCCAGAAACGCTACGACGACACCGTCCTGATTCTCGACGGGATACTCGAGCACGGTTTCGCAAGCTCACTGGGACGCGCGGCGATCCGCCGCATGAACCAGATGCACGGCGCTTACACGATCTCCAATGAAGATCTTGTGTACGTGCTGTCCACGTTCGTCGTCGTCCCGATCCGGTGGATCGACCGGTTCGGCTGGCGACGGCTGAGCGAGACCGAGAAGGCCGCAAGCGCCAACTACTACCGTGAGCTGGGCCGGCACATGGGGATGACGGGAATCCCGGCGACCTGGCAGGAGTTCACCACCCATCTCGACGCCTACGAGGCGGCACGCTTCGCCCCCGAGCCGGGCGGACGCGCTGTCGCCGACGCCACGCTCGCTCTGTTCACCACCTTCCCGCCCAGTCACCTCGCACCCGCGGCGCTGGTCAGGCGGTTCGCGCTCGGCCTGATGGACGACGGCCTGCGCACGGCGTTGGGCTACCCGCGGATCTCCCGGGCGGAACAGGCCGCATGCGCCGCGGCGGTACGGCTACGCGGCCGGGTGGTACGGTTCCTGCCGCCGCGCACCAAGCCGTTGTACGCCCGCCAGCGGCCCAACATCCGTAGCTATCCCGACGGCTATGACCTCTCCCGGCTCGGCACCTTCCCGCGCGGCTGCCCGGTGGCACCGCCCGCACCGGACGCTGCCTCCACCTCGCCCGCTTCATAGGATCGTGGTATGGCGTCGCAGGAACTGACCGCGCGGGTCGACAGCTGGATCTGGTCCGTGCGACTGGTCACGACGCGCTCGCAGGCCACCGCGGCCTGCCGCGCCGGGCATGTGCATCTCAACGGTGACCGGGTCAAGCCGGCCCATGCGGTACGCGCCGGGGACACGGTACGGGTACGCCACGGCGGGCATGAGCGGATCGTCGTCGTCACCCGTGTCCTGAGCAAACGGACCAGCGCGGCCGTCGCCGGGGAATGCTTTATCGACCACAGCCCACCACCGGTGCCCCAGGATGTCGCGGCGGTGGGTGCCCGCGGCCGTGGCGCCGGACGTCCGACCAAGCGCGACCGCCGCGCGCTGGAACGCCTTCGTGACCACGAAAAACGCCAGCGTGCCTCGTCGTCGCCCCCGGGCACCCCGCCCCACCGGTGAGGCCTCCGCCGTCGGTCCGGGCGGGAAAACCATCGGCGACGAGCGGACGGCCCGGTGGCCGATGACCACTCCGGTGGTACCGCGATAGCACGGTTGCCGGCACAATACGAAGAACGCGATCACGATCTCGGCATGATTCCGAGAAGAGCCGGAAACGGATGTCGATGCGAGGCGAGGACAATCCACGCCGGGTGCTGCGCCTCGCGCCGCACACCCCGTCACACCCCGCGTCCGATACCGCGGCGCGCGCGGACGAGTTCCTCCAGCGCGCCAGCCGCGGTGACAGCGATGCGTTCGCGGCTCTTTACGACCTGCTCGCCCCGCGGGTGCTGGGGCTCGTCCGGCGGGTGCTGCGGGACCCCGCGCAGTCCGAGGAGGTGACCCAGGAGGTGTTCGTCGAGGTGTGGCGGACCGCCGCCCGCTTCGACCCGGCCAAGGGCAGCGCGGCGGCCTGGGTCTGCACGCTCGCGCACCGCCGGGCCGTCGACCGCGTCCGCTCGGTCCAGGCGGCCACCGACCGGGAACGCCGCGCGGCCCTGCTCGGCCATCGGGACGGCGACGGTTTCGATGACGTCGTCGAGCAGGTCGAGGCGCGGCTCGAGCGTGAGCATCTCCGCCGCTGTCTGGACCACCTCACCGACAGTCAACGCGAATCGATCACGTTGGCCTATTACCGCGGGTACACCTACCGTGAGGTCGCGGAGTACCTGAAGGTCCCGGCTGGAACGGTGAAGACGAGGATGCGCGACGGCCTGATCCGGTTACGTGACTGCCTGGGCGTCGGGCGATGACTCCCCCGCGCCCGCCGTCCCCGGACGTCCACGCGCTGACCGGCGCGTACGTCCTCGACGCCGTGGACGGCGACGAACGGGCGATGGTCGACGAGCATCTCGCCAGCTGTGACGTCTGTGCGCGGGAGGTGACTGAGCTACGGCTGACGGCGACGGCCCTGACCAGGGCTGACGAGGTGGAGCCGCCCGCGTCGCTGCGGGCGGCGGTACTCGCGCGGATCGCAACGGCCCCGCAGCTCCCGGCCCCACAGCTCCCGGCGCCAGATGACCGGCCGCGGGACGGGCAGCGCCGCGGCCAGCCCCGTCACCCCCGCCTGTCGCGCCGGGTTACCGCGGCCGCCGCCGCGGCGCTGGTCACGGTAACCGGGCTCGGTCTCACCGTGGCCGGCCAGCAGCGGCGCCTGGACAGCGAGCGCCAGCGTGCCGACCGGCTGAGTGCGCTCGCGGCCGCGGCCCTGTCACGTTCGGCGGCCATGCCGCTGGCTGGCGGCGGGAGCCTGGCCGTGGTGGCGGTAGCCGGCAACGCGCTGGTCTCAGCGCGGGACCTGCCGGTGCTCACCGGCGGGCGTGTATACCAGTTCTGGCTTGCCGGCCCGAGCCCTGCCGGCCCGGACGGGGTGCGGTCCGCGGGTATCGCCGACGGCCGCGCGGTCGCCGTCGACCGTCTGCTCACCGGTGTCGGTGACGCCCGTTCCATAGTCGTCACCGCGGAGCCCGCCGGTGGTTCGGCGCGGCCCACCACCCCCATGCTGATCGACGCGCCCATCCGCGCCTGACCAGGCCGCGTTCCCGCACGGTGAACGTACCGCGACGGGACGCTCGCTCCCCGGCGGGGAGAGATCCTCGCCGCGTGCGCATCACTGCCGCGCGTGCGCATCACTGCGCCGCGGTGAGCGCGCACGCCGCGGCCACGGCCACGGCCGCGGTCAGCCCCGGATGGTCCAGCGCGGGCAGCAGCGCGCCCGGCTCCGCCTGCGCGGCCAGGGCGTAGGCGGCGGCCAGCCGGGCCGCGGAGGTGATCGGCATCCGGGTGGTAACGGCCGCGGTGACAAGACCGGGCAGGGCATGCAGCGGGCGCGGTCCGGTAGTGGCGGCCAGCAGCGGCGGTGGGGTCTCCAACCGGGTACGCAGTACCGGCACGCTCCGCGGCGGTGCCGCAAGACCCATGAGATCGATGACAAGGTCCGTCTGGTCGGCAACGGCGTGCAGCGCCTGGATGCCGTACTCCACCGGATCATAGAGAGTGACGTCGCCGATCCCCGCGGCCACCAGGAGACCAGCCAGGTCACCGCCTCGTGCCGGGTCCACAAGCACGATCCGCGCCCGGCCCGGATCGATCGCCCGCGTACGCAGCGCGTTGACGGCCGCGGCGGTGGCGGCCACGGCCAGCCCGTCGTTGACCGCGTCCAGCAGCAGGTGGGACGCGGCGCCGACGGCGGCGCGGGCGGCATCGATGTGGCGGATGTGGGTGTGCACCAAGACGGTCGCGGCAAAGCCCGGAGCAAGCATCCGGATGACGCTCGCGAGATCGTCAGCGCCGCTGGTGGCGACCGGCAGGGGGATGATGTCCAGGCCGGTTGCCCGCTGCAGGTGGACGGCCTGCGACTCCACCGCGGGCAGAGCGGTTTCGGCGGGTAACGGTTCGAAGTCCAGGACGGCGCTGGCGTCGCTGAGCAGCGCGATCCGGCGGGACCGGCCGGTGTACCGGTCGGTGTGGCGAGGATGGGCCGCGAGATGGGTGATGACGCGCCGGTCCGCGTCGGCGTCCAGCAGCGCGACGTCATGACCGGTGGTGACCGCGGCACACACCTGTTGGGCGAGCTTGCCGGCGGAGGCGGTGGAGAAGACGAGGTCCTCGGCGTGCAGCAGATCGGCGCCCAGACCGCGACGCAGCGCGTCGGTCAACCGGGTCAGGGTGCGGGCGCTGTCGGCGTCCAGGACAATGCGGCGCGCACCGGTGGGGTCACCTTCGTCGGTCTGGCAGGTGACGGTGCCCGGCAGGTCCGCGATGACCGACCGGACCACGGCGGCCGCATGCGGCGGGACACGGATCTGAATGCTGTAGGCGGGATTGACCCCAGTGGGACTCGGCGTCAGCACGTCCCCTCCACCCGCGGCCGAGACGGCCGAAACACGGCTTGACCAACGTGTCGCGCACAACGTGTCGCGCCGGAATAACCAGGACGTCACGACCGCGTCGCCCATGCGACGCTCCGCTCAGCCTCGCGTGGCTGCGCGAACAGCCCCTTGTGCCCTGCGAGCATAGCCCGGAGCACCGATGCCGAGGAGAGGCCCATGCGGATTGACATCTGGTCCGACCTCATCTGCCCGTGGTGCTGGATCGGTAAGCGCCGATTCGAGCAGGCGCTGATCAGTTTCCCTCAGCGCGACCAGACTGAGATCGTCCACCATTCTCTCCAGCTCGACCCGGCCATGCCCACCGATCGCGTCGTGCGCCAGACCGACATGCTGGTCGCCACCTACGGCATGACCCTGGCACAGGCACGGGCGAGCCAGCTCGCGCTGGAACGCACCGCGGCCACCGTCGGCCTCGAGTACCACCTGGCCGACAGGACCATCGGCAACACCGCCAGCGCGCATCAGCTCGTGCAGCTGGCCGGCGACCGCGGCGTCCAGGACGCCGTCGTCGAGGGCCTCTACCGGGCACACTTCACCCAGCAGCGATCATTGTTCGATCATGAATGCCTGATCGGGCTTGCCGGCGAGGCCGGCCTGGACCCGGACGAGGCCCACCGCGTGCTCGCCGAGGGCACCTACGCCGACGCGGTGGACGCCGACGCCCGCCAGGCGCGGGCACTCGGTGCCACCGGTGTGCCGTTCTTCGTCATCGACAACAGGTACGGGGTCTCGGGCGCCCAGCCCCCGGAGATCTTCATCGAAGCGCTCTCCCACGCCTGGGCCGATACCCACCCGACCGAGGAACGAGCTGACGAAGCGATGACCCATCCAGCATAATTTTGTTAACAAAAACAAGAGCGACCGGCAACAGGGGACGCGGCATCACCGAATCCCGTCTCCGGTCGTTCCCCTCCGTTCACCCAGCACCGGCCAGCGCACATAATCCATGGCCTCGGCGGACCGTCCACGGATGTCTACCAACGTCCGTCGGTGCAGGTCACAGCCTCGGGATGCGGGTTTGATGTTGGCGCGGGTGGCTTCGGGTAGGCATGGTGCCAGTGCTGCGAGCGATGTGACCTGGCGGTCGGGGCTGTCGATGGTGCGCGATCGACAGCGCTGCGTCCAAGACGGTGGTACGGGTGCGCTGTCGCGCGCTGATCGGGTTACGCGAGCGGTACCCGAGCCCGCTCGGTCACGTGCCGCTGAGGGCCTTGCGGAGATCCTTCATCAGTAGGAAGAGGTGCATGGGGTCAGTAGGGCCGGCCTCGAACGTCGCCAGCCGGAGGTAGAAGTCACGGGCGACCTCGCTCTCACAATGGATCAGCAGGGCCCGTACACCGATGACCTCACCGGCCACAGCGACGCGGCGCATTGCGTCGACCACCAGCGCCCGGCCGAGCCCGGCACCCTGGACGGACAGGTCCACGCCGAGCCGGGTGAGGATCACCATCGGCTGGTGATAGCGGCCCGCACCCTGGGTCAGCCGCCGCGGCGTCTGGGCCGGCGCGACCGACCCGGCCGCCAGCGCGTAATAGCCCACCACCCGCTGATGTGCGTCATCGGTTCCGGTGACCACGTACACCCGGGAGGAGCCGGACTGGTGCGCCTGCCATGCGTGCGCGGTCAGCCAGGCTGACTGCGCCGCCGACCCGCAGTCGAACCCGGCCAGCATGTGCGTCGCGGCCAGCGGCTCGACCGGGCCGAACTGGCTGGTCACCGACCGGCCTGACCCGGCTCCGGGTGATCGAGGACGGTGGGCGTGGTCAGCAGTTCCCGCAGCCCCGGCACGTCGGCCGCCGGCCGGTCAAGTGCATGATCGAAAGCCTGCCAGCTCGCCTCGTCCAGGACGAAGACCCGCCGATCGGCCAGGATATCGGCCGCGGCATCGGTCGCCGCCTTCAGCA
>NZ_CAKJTO010000165.1:0-7401 GCF_917627405.1 Protofrankia sp. Cj5 | reverse complement strand
GAGACGCGGAGGGTCAAGGAGGGTAATGCGCGGAATACGGGTCTGGCCGGGCGCGCCGTCTCCGCGTGGAGACCTCTTTACCGAGACTCTCCGTTTGGAGCTAGTGGACGCCGACTGTCCGGAGCATGATCCAGATCCCATCGGCCGCACATTCGCGACGGCCATCGCTGAGAAAGAAATGGCGTTGATGCTGAGAGTACGTGACCTCCAGGTGAACTATCGAGGCGCGATCCTCGGGCTGCGACGCATCTCACTGGAGGTACCGGCCGGTGCGGTAGTGGCCGTACTGGGTAGTAACGGTGCCGGCAAGACCACCCTGTTACGGGCTGTGTCGGGGGCCATCGGTGAGTACGGCGGTTCCATCAGCAACGGGACAGTCGATTTCGACGGCCGCAGCCTGGTGGGGAAGTCTGCCGCGGCGATCGTGGCCGCCGGGATTGTGCAGGCGCCGGAGGGTCGCCGGATCTTCGAGCGACTCACTGTCGGTGAGAATCTTCGCATCGGCGGGTTCACCGTCCGAGATCGTCAGGCCAGCGCGAAAGCGCGGCTGTTTGTCCACGAGCTGTTCCCCATTCTCTACGACCGCCGTGACCAGCGTGCCGGCCTGTTGTCCGGTGGTCAGCAGCAGATGCTGGCGATCGGACGCGCGTTGATGGCCGGCCCGCGGCTGCTCCTGCTCGACGAGCCGTCGCTGGGACTGGCGCCGAAGATCGTAGGTCAGATCGGGCGGGTGATTCGAGAGATCAACGCCCGTGGCACGACGGTGTTGCTGGTCGAGCAGAACGCGGCGATGGCGTTGTCGGTGGCCACCCACGCTTTCGTGCTCGCCACCGGTGAGGTCCGGCTGTCCGGCTCCGCCGCCGAACTGGCAGCCGACGACACCGTCCGCGACCTGTACCTGGCGCGTGACACCGAAGTGGCGGTTGAGCATGAGCTGGTCGCCAGCACAAGCCGGCCACGGTTGGGCAGGTGGCAGGGATGAGCGCCCGGTCCACCGCCACTGAAGCGGAGCTGGTCGTGGACGCGGTCACCGTCCGGTTTGCCGGCGTCACCGCGCTCGACGGCGTGTCGTTCACGGTCGGCGCGGCGGCGATCCACGCCGTGATCGGGCCGAACGGCGCGGGGAAGTCGACGTTGTTCAACGTCGTGTCCGGGGCTTACCGGCCCGCTTGCGGAAGCGTGCGTTTCCGCGGAGCGGACCTGACCCGCCTGCGGCCGCACCGGATCGCCAGGCTGGGCGTCGCCCGGACATTCCAGAACATCGCGCTGCTGGCGTCCGAGCCGGTCGAGGAGAACCTCATGATCGGCCGGCACCGTCTCACCCGAACCGGGTTCGTCGCGGCCGCTTTGAGGACCCCGCCGGCACGCCGGGAGGACCGGCGGCACCGGATCCGCGTGCGGGAGATCGCCGGCTTCCTCGGCCTTGGCGACAAGCTCGACGTCGCAGCCGGGGAGCTGTCCTACGGCGACCAGAAACGGGTGGAGATCGCTCGAGCCCTGTGCGTCGAGCCCGCTCTGCTGCTGCTCGACGAACCGGCCGCCGGTATGAACGCCCATGAGACGGCGGCCATGGGGCGCCTCATCCGTGACATCCGTGATGACCTCCAGATCCCGGTGCTGCTGGTCGAGCACGACATGGGCCTGGTGATGGGCATCGCTGACCGGGTGACCGTGCTCGACTTCGGCAAGCGTCTCGCTGACGGCACCCCGGCGGAGATCCAGCACGACCCCGCGGTGCAGGACGCCTACCTCGGCACTGACGACAGCGACTCCCCAGGAGAAGGATCGTGAGACTGTTTCTCGAGCTGATCGTCAGTGGGCTTTCACTCGGCGCGGTATACGCTTTGTTAGCACTTGGTTTCGTTATGGTGTTCAAGGCTAGTGGCGTGGTCAACTTCGCCCACCCGGCCCTGCTGATGATCGGCGCTTACACGACGGCCAGGCTGGCCGCCGACGGTCACGTACCGTTCGTGGTCGCCATTCTCGCCGGGGTCGGCCTTGCCGCGGTCGCCGCGCTCGTCGTCCAGCGGCTGCTTGTGTACCCGATGGCCAGCAGGTCCGCCATCACGGTGAGCGTCATGACCATAGGGGTCAACCTGGTCATCCAAACGGAGATCATTCGAAGGCTCGGCGTCGATATTCTCCCCATGCGTGATCCATGGGGAGCCCGGGTCCTGACGGTGGCCGGCGTGCACATCCCGCAGACCCGGGCCGCGGCTCTCGTCGTCGGAGTTGCGCTGATCGGTGCCTTCTTCGTCTGGTTCAAGTTCTCCATCTGGGGAATCGCCATGCGTGCCGTTGCCGACGATCCGGAGACGGCCGCGCTGATGGGCATCCGGCGCGCCCGTGTGTCGGCGCTCGCCTGGACGCTCGCTGGAGCCCTCGCGGCGGTCGCCGGCCTGTTCCTGACCGTCTACCCGACGTCTGGTGTGGCTCCGGCGAGCGCGGCGGCGGCGCTGCGGGCCTTTCCCGCGGCGATCATCGGTGGCCTCGACTCCACCGGTGGCGCCATAGCGGGCGGCCTGATTGTGGGTGTTGCCGAGGTGCTGACCCAGGGTTACGCCCACGACCTGACCTTCCTCGGGCAGGGCTTCGACACCGTCATGCCCTACGCGGTCATGGTCGCGGTGCTGCTGGTTCGGCCGTCCGGCCTGTTCGGCACGCAGGAGCTGCACCGTGCCTGACTCGCGTAGCGCCCTCGGTGTCGCCGATTCGGCGCCCGTCGCCCCCGCACGGTCGGCCGTGGCCGCATCGCGGCCAAACCCGCGCCGTCCCGTCACAATCGTGGCCGTGCTCGCGGCTGTGCTCGTCGCGCTGGCGATCCCGCTGTATGCCGACAGGTTCTGGCTGCAGCTTGGTCTGTTCGCCTTCGCCAGCACCGTCGCGGCGCTCGGCCTCACCCTCCTTCTCGGCCAGGCCGGCCAGCTGTCGTTCGGGCATCCCTTCTTCGTCGCGGTCGGCGCCTACGGCTACACCGTTCTCGCCAGCCGCCCCAGCACCGCCGGTGCCGGCCACCGTCTCGGCCTCGCGCTGCCACCAGCCGTCGCGGCCATCGCCGCGGTGCTGCTGGCCGGTGTGGCCGGGCTGCTGTTCAGCCCGATCGCGGCCCGGCTGCGCGGGATCTATCTCGGGATCGCCTCCCTCGGCCTGGTCTTCGTCGGGCAGCACATACTGTTCAACGCCGAGACGCTGACCGGCGCCTCCAACGGCAGGGGCGTGCCCGCCTTCGCGCTGCCGGGTTTTCGGTTCGACACCAGCTCCCAGGAGACGCTGTACGTATTCGGCGTGCCGTTCGGCCGCGAGGAGAAACTGTGGTACCTCGGCCTGGCGGTCACCGTCGCGGCGTACCTCTGCGCCCGTAACCTGATCCATAGCCGGCCAGGACGCTCCCTTCGCGCGGTTCGTGACCGGGAACTGATGGCCGGGATCATGGGCGTGCCGGTGACCCGCTACAAGGCGTACGCGTTCGCGCTCTCGTCGATGTACGCCGGCCTCGGCGGCGTCCTGACCGCCCTGGCATTCGGCCGGATCGTCCCGGACACCTTTGGGCTTGACCTGGCCGTGCAGTACCTGGTGATAGTGGTTATCGGCGGGCTCGGCTCGCCCGCGGGCGCGGTGGCCGGTGCCCTCTTTGTCACCGGCCTGCCGGCCGTCCTTGACCGGTACGCCGCCGCCCTGCCCGGACTCGCTCCCGAGGGCTCGCCGGGAGTCATCAGCCCCGCCGTGGCCGCCCAGCTGACTTTCGGTACAACAGTGATCATTCTTCTGCTGTTCGAGCCCGGCGGTGTCACCGCGGTGGGCCGGCGCTTACGCCGTGGCGCGGACCGAGCCCTCGTTCGCGCGCGTCGCTCCTGAGCCACTCTCGGCAAGTCCATGCTCCTGAGTCACCCTCGACAGTCCATCCCACCCCTGAAAGAGGGTCGTATGTCCTGGTTATACGCACCGTCCCGTTCTCGCGGAGCCGCGCTGGCAGCGATGGTGGGCGTGCTCGCCATCACCGTGCTGGCCGCGGGCTGCGCAACCAAGAAGAACGCCGACACGAACGGCGCGCCTGGAGCGGCCGGCGGGGTCGCCGTCGGCCCGGGCGTCACCGACAAAGTGATCAAACTGGGTGTCCTCACCGACCGGACCGGACCGTTCGCCGGTGCTGGCATAGCCGCGGAGCAGGGACGGCTGCTGTACTGGGACAAGAAGAACGCCGCCGGCGGGATCTGCGGCCGGCAGGTCCAGTTCGTTGTCAAGGACCATGGGTACAACCCCCAGAAGGCGGTCACCGCGTACAGCCAGATGGAGGGCGAGGTCCTTGCGCTCGACGAGTTGCTCGGCTCGCCAGAGATCGCCGCGCTGCTTCCCAGCCTCCAGAGCAATCAGATGCTGACCATGGCCGCGTCCTGGTCGTCGGCGCTGCTCAGCAATCCGTATGTGGTGATTTCCGGGACGACATACGACATTGAAATGATTAACGGGATCGAGTGGCTGCTCCAGCAGAAGCGTCTCGCCACGGGTGACAAGATCGGCCACATCTTCGTCGAAGGCGACTATGGCGAGAACGCTGTGGCCGGGAGCCGGGCGGCGGCCAAGGCGCTGGGCCTGCAGCTCGTCGAGCAGAAGGTCAAGGCGACCGACACCGATCTGACCGGCCAAATCACAGCGTTGCGTAGCGCGGATGTCAAAGCGGTCCTGCTCACCACCACCCCGCCGCAGACCGCGTCCGCGGTCGGGGTTGCTGAAGCCGCCAAGTTCACCCCCGCCTTTCTCGCCTCCAACCCAGCCTTCAGCCCACAGCTGCTTAACACGGCGGCTGGGGCCGCGCTGGAGAAGAGGCTGCTCGTAGCGACCTCCACCGCTCCGTTCTCGTCCACCGCACCCGGGCCGTCCCAGGTCCGCAGTGCGTTCGAGGCCAAGTACGCGGGTCAGCCGAAGTCGTCGTACGTTATGTACGGGTACGCGCAAGGTGAGATCATGGCACGGATCCTCGATACCGCCTGCCGCGCCAACACGCTGACCCGGCCCGGTCTTCTCACCGCGTTCCAGAGCCTCGCGAACGTCCAGACCGATGGGCTGGTTGCGCCCTTGGACTACAGCAAGAGCGGACGGACGCCAGCCCGGCAGATCTACCTGGCCCGCCCGGACTCTGCCGCCGCCGGTGGGCTGACCCAGATACAGGACCTGTTCGCTACCCCGCTTGCGAGCAGCTACCAGCCGACCGGCTGAGCGCGGGCCGGAACGGCATCCACAGCCACCCGGAATCCTCGCTGATCGAAGCCACTCCGCGGCCACCTGCGCGTGGAGTGGCTTCGATCAGCAACGAAAGGAGCAATGCATGCACAGCACGATGCAGGACACCCCGCTAGAGATCCGCCGTCTCCTCGAGCACGGCAGTTCGTTGCATAGTGCAAGTTGTGTAAGTACGGCCACGTTGGGTGAGGTTCGTCGGGGCAGTTATCGCGAGGTCGGCGCGAATGCCGCCCGGTTGGCGCATGCGCTGCGTGCGCTCGGGGTGCGAGCGGATGACCGGGTCGCGACCTTCATGTGGAACAACCAGGAACACGTCGAGGCGTACTTCGCCGTCCCGTGCATGGGAGCGGTCCTGCATCCGCTGAATTTCCGGCTGGCCGAGGAACAGATCCGCTACGTCGCCAACCACGCCGAGGACAAGGTGGTCATTGTCGACGCGTCGTTGCTGCCGGCCTTCGCCCGGCTGGTGCCAGAGATGCGGACGGTGGAGCACGTGGTGGTCAGCGGCAGCGCCGACCATACGCTACTCGACGGCACCGGTATCGCGGTACACGATTACCAGCAGTTGATTGACAGTCAGCCTGACAGTTATCCATGGCCGGATACGGCCGAGCATCAAGCCGCGGCGATGTGCTACACCTCGGGCACGACCGGTGACCCGAAAGGTGTCGTCTACAGCCATCGGTCGATCTACCTGCACGCCATGGCGATAACATTTCCCGATACGTTCGGCCTGTCGGCGCGCGACTGTATGCTCGCCATCGTTCCGCAGTTTCACGTCCTGGCCTGGGGATTGCCATACGCGGCCTTTCTGACCGGCGCATCGCTGGCGATGCCGGACCGGTTTCTCGCCGCGGAACCGCTCGCCGCGTTCATCGCCGCCGCACGGCCGAACAAGGCTGCCGGTGTCCCGGCTGTATGGCGGACGTTGCTCCAGTATGTGGACGCTCATCCCGATGCCGATATCTCATCCCTCCAGGAGGGGATGGTCGGCGGGTCGGCCTGCGCGGAGTCGCTCATGCGGGACTACCAGGAACGTTATGGCATCACCCTCCTGCACGCCTGGGGGATGACCGAGACGTCGCCGCTGGGTAGTGTGGCGCGCCCTCCCGCCTCCGCCGACCTGGCCGAGAGCTGGCGCTACCGGATCAGCCAGGGCCGATTCGTCGGCCCTGTCGAGGCGCGCCTGGTCGGTCCCAACGGGTCCGTTCTGCCCAATGACGGGCGCAGCGCCGGTGAACTGCACGTCCGTGGCCCGTGGATCACCGCTCGGTACTACCGCGACAACGACCAGGACAAGTTCCCGGACGGTTGGCTACGCACCGGCGATGTTGGCATCATTACGCCGGACGGTTACCTCACCCTTACTGACCGGACCAAAGACGTCATCAAGTCCGGCGGAGAATGGATCTCCTCGGTTGACCTGGAGAACCACCTCATGTCCCACCCGGCTGTATACGAGGCCGCCGTCATCGGGATACCCGACGAACGCTGGGGAGAACGCCCGCTGGCGACCATCGTGGTCAGCGAGGGGCAGCAGGTCTCACCCACTGAGCTACGCGACTACCTTGCCGCTAAACTGCCCAGATGGCAGCTGCCCGACCACTGGTCGTTCCTCACCGAAGTACCCAAGACCTCGGTCGGCAAGTTCGACAAGAAGGTTCTGCGGCAGCAGCACGCCGGTGGCGTTCTCGATATTCAGCAGTTGCGATAGGGCGCTCCCTGGAACCGCGGGTGGCGCGGTTCCAGGGAGGATCGTTGATCGTTTGATTCAGTAATATGATTTCACGGTGCTGTCGTGGAATCGCCGTGGGTTGCCATACGGGTCCTTGCTCGTGTTTGCATCGTCGCCGTCGAAAGGGGGCCGAAGCTGGCGGGGCGCACGGTTGTGGTGATAATCTACTGGCGTATGGTTTCCTACTGATTAAGCGATGTATGCAGAATTATCCGACTGATGACAGCGTCAGCGGTATGGGCTGCCGGGGGGCGGGTGGCAGGAGGACGGGGGGACGGGGGTCGGTTTCGACGTCAGGCGATTGGCCAGTAGGAGGAGCGAGATGACCCTTGTGACCGGGGAACGACTTGCGGAGATCCGTCCATTGGATGTGTCGGTCGGTGGACCCGCCTTGCGCGGGACGCCGTGGACACAGGTGCCGGAGACAC
>NZ_CAKJTO010000164.1:0-7474 GCF_917627405.1 Protofrankia sp. Cj5 | reverse complement strand
GCCGCGGCCCGGCCGCGGCGAGAGCGTCGGTGACGAGCCGGTCGGCGTCCCGGACCAGCGCGGATGCCGCGACCGCGGCGGTCAGCACATCGCGCACGGTAGGCGCGGTGCCGGCTGGCGGCAGCGACCCCGGCAGCGCCAGCGGGGTGAACGGCATCAGCAGCTCGCGATCGGCGGCGTGCTCGTCCGGCGGGGTCGGCCCATCGGCGGGGGTGAGCGCCGTGAGGACGGCCCGGCTGCCCAGCTCAAGAGCGTCCAGGACGTCAGACACCGTACGGGCCAGGTCCCGCAGCGCATCCGGGGACGCGCCGGGCGGCGCCGGTTCGGGCGCCGCCCCAGGCGGGAGCGGTCCCGGCGGCGGCGTCAGGTCAGTCTGGCGGGCCGGCCGGGCCGCCGCCAGGACCGTGCCGGCGAGCTCGGCAAGCGCGAGGAGCCGGCCGTAGCTGGTGGGAACGCCGTCGGCTTCGGCCGGCAGCGCGGCCTCGGGCTCGCCGGCCGCCGCGCGCAGCCGGTCCGCCAGCGGACGGTGCCCGCCGGTGTCCGCCGCCTCGGCGATGACGTCCAGGGCGGCGACAGCCAGGGCGTCCAGACCGACGGTGGCCGCGCCGACCGGGATCTGCCAGCCGCCCGCCGCGCCCAGCACGCCCTGGGCCCACCGTTCGGCGGCGGGAGCGAGCAATGCGCGGGGGGTGGCGGCGTTCCAGCCGGGGCTGCCCACCTCGCCATCCAGCAGCAGCACCGTGCGATGGGTGACGGTCACGCCCGAGCGGGGCTGCCGGGTCACGGTGATGTCGGGGGGCTGGGTGCCCAGCGCGGTCGCGGCGAAGCCGGCGCCGGCCACCTCGGCCCGACCGGAGGTGAGCTGGTGGACGCCCTCGGCGACCACCAGGTCGGCGACGGCGTCGAGAGCGTGTCCGAGGTCGTCCAGGGCCGCGTTGAGGGCAGCCTGGTCCGCGGGCGGCGGGTTGACGATCTTGGCTGCCCGGTCCTGCCACACGGCGAGCCCGTCGACCACCTCGTCGGGTACGACGGCATCGCCGCCGGGCTGGTCGTCCCGCTGGCCGATCCGGGTCTGCGGGTAGGCGTCGCGTAGCCGGTATAGATCACTGTGGGCCCCCGCGTCGCCGAGCGCGCGCTCGAGCCGGTAGCCGAGGACGGCGCCCAGCGGCTGGCCGTTCGCGACCGCGTCAAGAATGTCCGAAGCGACGCGGGCCTGGCGGGAGCGCAGGTCGATGCTGTGCAGCGCCGAGGAGTCGCCGGCATGGGCGAACTCGCCCGCCCGCAGCACTCCGGCCGTCCGTGCCTGGTCCAGCGAGGGGGCGTGGACGTATCCCGCGCCGTTCACCGGTGCCAGCAGGGCAAGGCCCGGGTCGCTGCCGGCGGGTGGCAGCCGCACGGGACGGCCGGGCCGCGGCCGGACGTCGACCAGCACGCCCCAGGCGCCGAGCTGGATACCGTCCGGCCTGGCCTGGCGCAGGGTGCTCAGCCGCCGCGCGGCGACGGAGGTGATCCAGGCGTCCAGCCGGGTCGAGACGCAGGCCAGGGTCTCCCCGACGAGCCGCGTGTAGCCGGCGTCGTCCAGGCCCGCGGCGGCCAGCTCACCGACGGCCCGCACCGTCCCGGGGAAGCCGTCGACGTGCGGGCGCGGCAGGTGGAGCTCCTCGAACACGTTGCCCGTCAGCACCTCGTCGTCGACGAGGTGGGCAACCGTCAGTCCTGCCTGGGGCGCTGCCGCGTCCAGGTACCGCTCCAACGCCGTGCTGGCGAAATGGGTCGGCGTGGCGATGGTGAGCTTGGTGCCGGCGAGCTCGGCCGGTACCGCCACCGCCGCGGTGGCCGCTGTCTTGCCCGCGGGCGACACGGCGCCCACCAGCCGGATGGCGTCCAGCTCGCCCGCCAGCGCCAGAGCGTGCTCGACCAGCAGGTACAGCAGGTCGGTGGGCGGCGTGCCGGGAATCCCTCGGCGGAGGGCGAGGGAGTAACGCCGGTTCGCCAGCTCCGCCAGGTACCTGGCCGGCGACTCCCAGCCGACGCGGGCCGGATCGGTGCGGGCGACGGGCACGGCCATGGGGCGGGCTCCTTCGAGGGTGAGGCCCTCGAGCTGGCTGCCCGCCAATGCGGGGCAGAGCGCGGCCAGCATGGTCTCCCGGTAGGCGGCGCGCGTGAGCTGCCTGATCAGTCCGGGCGCGGCGGCGGCCTTGGCCGCGACGTCGTGGGCCAGCGTGTCGTGGATCGTCGGCATGCCGGTGGCGACCTGGCGCAGCGCCTGCCCGAGCGGCCCGGTGACACTGCGGATCCGGTAGCCGCCGGGGTGCGGCACTGGCGCGGTGCCGAGGACGCTGACCAGCTGGGCGACCGGGTCGCCGTCCGGGCGCAGCCGGGGCAGCCAGCGGGTCGCAAGCGCCCACGCCGGCCGGAGGGTGTCGATCAACCGGTTCAGGTCGTCGAGCAGGGCGGGCTCGGCGGGGTGCCGGACCCAACGGCCAGGCGGGAGGATCGGCAGGATGCCGTAGGGCTGGCGGCCCACCCGCAGCGTGGGCAGCGGGCCGCGGCCCCGGACGAAGGAAGCCTGGTATTCCGCGGCGAAGGGCAGCAGCCGGTCGAGGCTGTCCAGGAACCGCTCGGCGGCGGCCGGGCCCGGGTTGGGGGTCTGCGGCCGGGCCAGAGTGCCGATCACTTCGCCGAGCGTGACAGGAAACAGCGCCCGGGTCATCGCCCGCGCGTGCGCCTGCTCCCGTCCGGCCGCCCCGGGCGTGGCGGCGAGAGTCGCCGCGGGCAGGCCGAGCGCCGCTTCGAGGATCTCCCCGTCGGCGGCCTGCCCGCTCAGCGCGGCGCCCGGGTCGACGGCTCCGCCACCAGCCGCCGGGTCCGCGAGCAGGCGGGCCAGGCTGGCGAACGGGTCGGGCCGGCTGGAGTAGCCAGACGGGCGATCGGTCAGGTTGTTCGTCGGCGTTCCCGGGGCGAGCAGCGCGAGCGTGTCGCGGTCCGCGTGCCCGGTGAGCAGCGCCGTCAGGGACTCAGCCTCCCTGTCGGGGGTCCGCTCGGCTGTGGGCTCCCGTACGCCCACAGCCACGAGGGTGTCCAGCCCTCGGATGGCGACCGGGGGCAGGGCACGGCCCAGGACCTGGTCGGCGGTGGCCAGGTCGACGGTCGCCGCCATCCCGGCCCGGCTGGCTGCGTCGAAGTCGACCGCCCAGCGCAGCGGGTCCTCCGGTGCCACCAGCGTGGGGTCCTCGGGCGTGAAGGCGGGAGTATCACGGGAGGGGCCGACCTGGAGGTCACCCGCCGGCCGGGGCAGGTAGTGGTGGAGCACCTGCGCGCCGTCCAGCCAGCCGGCCAGCAGCCAGCCATCCGGGAGCAGGACGGCCGTAGCCGGCCGCTCGGCCGGGCCGGTATCGGTGTCGGTGTCGGGCGGCGTGGGCGGGCCGGAACGAGTCTCCCGCGCCGCCCAGACGGCACGGGCCGTCCCGACCTGGCCGACCAGGCGTGCCCAGGCTGCGGCCACGAGGTCCGCCGTCGCGGCCGGGTCGCGCTGGGCTGCCCAGAACTCGGTGCCGGCGGCCCACTGCGCGGCTGTCAGCCTGATCGCGGTTGTGGTGATGGTCAGTTCGTCCGGGTAGACGCGCACCCGCAGTACGGGCATGCGGGCCGGCGTGCCGTCGTCCATCAGGGTGGGTGTGCCGTCGCCGCCAAGCAGCGGCCGGTCGCCGAACCGGGTCTCCAGCCGGACCGGGAGCAGGGCGATCGGCAGCGTCGGGTCGAGGCCGGCCCACAGGTCGGCGGGGGGTTCGGGCATGTGGGCGCTCCTACAGGACTGCGGGGCTATGCGGGCTCGGGGCTACGTGGGGCTCGGGGCTATGTGGGCTTGGGGCTATGTGGGCTCGGGGTTATGGGAGGAAGTCGGGCGCGCGCAGCAGCGCGAGGAAGGGCCGCTGGAGGCAGTTGGCGGCGACCGCGGCGCTAGTGGCGGCGCCCAGATCGGCGGGCCGCAGCGTCGGCGTGTCCTGGTCGCGGCCCTGCCACGACCAGTCGTCCCGGTCCCGGCCTGCGTTCGTGCCAGGGCCGGCCCCGGGCTTCTCGTCCAGCCCGAAGCGGGGCTCGTCATCGGGCTGGCGCAGGGAGACGTACCAGCGGTGCTGGTAGTCCTCGGGGTCCTCCAAGCGCAGCTCCCACGGGTCGATTCGCAGCGCGGTGTAGCTGACGTCATCTCCCAGCGGGCGGGCCGGGAACAGCTGCTCGGCGTAGGCACCGGCGCCCGCGTCCGGGGTGAAGGAGGTCAGGCCGCCGGCGTGGCCGGGCCGGCCACGGACCGCGCCGATGATCGTGGTGGGGTACCGGCGCAGCAGGTCACCCTTGATCACCAGGATCGTCATCGCGGCTGCCCGGCCCGGCGGCGCGTGGTCGCCCAGATCGCCGGCCCAGCCGTCGAGGTCGGCCAGGTCCGGCGCGTCGCCCGGCCAGAACCGGGGGAAGCTCGACCCACGCCGGTCGGTGGGGTAGCCGCGCCAGAGCAGCTCGCGGGCGAGCTCGTGGTTCAGCCCGACGGCCAGCGCCTCGATGAACCGCCAGTTGGGGGCCAGCAGGGCGACCGAGTTGGCGGGCATCTGGTTGACGCCGCCGAGTACCCACTCCCGGCGGTCGAGCCGGCTGAGCCGGTCGATGATCGGGGCCGGGAACCGCGGCGCGGCCATCGCCGGGTGGAACGGCGAGTCTCGTCGACGGCGGACCTGCGGGCCCACGAATTCGTGGGCGTAGTCGAGCAGCCGCTGATAGGCCGGGTCCGGCGTCAGGGCGCGTACCGCCTGGTCGGCCAGCGCCGGTGAGAAGCGGGTCAGGGCCGGGCCGACGGCCGTGGCGTCCTGCGAGGTGATCTCGGTACCGAACGCCGGCACGGCGGCGGCGAGCAGGTGGCTGTCCGCGTCGGTCGTGCCGGTCAGGAGCTGGGCCAGGAGCCGGGAGCCCGTCGTGGCCGGCGCCCCGGATACCGGCCCCAGGGCGTCGGTGGCGATGTCTCGCAGCGTCATGGCGGTGGCGAGGACGAGGGCTGGCTGGTCTCCGACGCTGGCGTCGCGGGTCAGCGCGCCGAGCGGGCCGGCTGGCCGGGCCGGTACGAGGATGCGCAGGCCGGCAGCGGTGAGAGCGGGGCTGGCCGGCAGGTGCCCGTCGTCGTCCTGACGGGCCACGGCCGCCAGGCGCTGGAAGGCGTCGATGGACAGCTCGGCGGCCTGTCCAGGACTCGGCGTGAAGGTGCCGAAGTCGTGCCGCATCTCGAGGCCCAGCTGGATCCGGCCCTGCCGCTCGAGCGTCCCGGCAGCGGTGATCAGCGCGTGGACCTGCTGCGCGGTCTCCGATCCGGCGGCGAACCGGACCTGCGCCCCGGCGCCGGCGGCCGCCGGCTGCTCGT
This sequence comes from Protofrankia sp. Cj5, assembly GCF_917627405.1. NCBI lineage: Bacteria > Bacillati > Actinomycetota > Actinomycetes > Frankiales > Frankiaceae > Protofrankia > Protofrankia sp. Cj5. Next base: position 2,070 of record NZ_CAKJTO010000164.1, on the reverse strand, counting down.
CCACCTGCGCGGCGTAGGCGCCCAGCGTGGCGGGCAGCCCGGCGATCTGAGCGAGCCGCTGGTCCGGGGCCGCACCGAACCGGTCGGTGACGCCGCGCGCCAGCCGTGGGTCGCTGAGCAGTTCGGCGAGCACCTCCGGCTGTACCGCCCGTGGGCCGGTGAACCGGGCGGGCAACATGCCCGGATCGCCGTCGCTGAGCCCGGCGACGGCGCGCTGGGCGCAGGTCGCGGCGGTCAGCGGCAGGCCTGGCTCGACGCCGGGCTGTTCGCTTCTGGCGTCGCGGCTGGCGGCTTTGACTGCGTACCGGGTGCCACGGGTGAACGCCACGTCAGCCACTGATGGTGGGAGCGTGCTGGCCGCCAGGCCGGCGTACACGGTCTCCCGGCCCGCCGCGGCTGCTTCCGTTTCCGTGACGAGGCGCGCGAGGGCAGGGCCGGCCACCCGCAGGGCCGATCCGGTGGACAGTGCGCCGAGCCGGGCGTGCAGCGCACCGCCGGTCCGCGCGAACAGGTGCGCCCAGCGGATGCGCCGGTTGGCGGCCAGGATGTCGGCGAGCTGCTCCCAGGCCGCGCGCATCAGCTCTTCCTGGTCCTGCTGCACGATCCGGGTACCGAGCCCGGCCGCGGCCCGCATCGCCGGATCCGCGTTGAGCTGGGTGATCCAGGTCTGGCTGGTGCCCGCCTCGACCGCGGCCAGCTCGGCGGCGCCGGGCGTGCCGTCGAGGCTGTTCACCTCCGCGTGCCAGCGTCCGTACAGCGGCGGCCCGACCAGCGGGACATCGTCGTCCTCCCGGGCGGCGACCGGGTCGAGCAGCAGCTTGAGGCGGCGGTGCAGGACGGCGACCTGCGGGTCGGCCGCGCCGGGCTCCAGACCGCTGGCCGGCAGGTCCGGTGGCGCGGGCTGGCCATCCGGCGCCGGGGGCGCCGCGGGGTGCTCCAGGCGGGTGATGGCCGTGGCCACCGGGTAGGGCGCCGGGGTGAACCCCGTGTCGTCCTCCGCCAGTCTGGAGGCGCGCAGCCCGACATGGACCTGGCGCACCCCGATCGTCGCGGCCAGTGCCGCCGGCAGCGGGTTGAGCTTGCGGGCCAGTGTCTCGAAGTCCCCGGCGGGCCCGGTGTGGAAGGACCAGGAGTGGTAGACGGGCAGCGGGGCGCCGTCGTGGGTGAGGCTCATGCCTCCGGTGTCGGCGGGCAGGCCGAGGCCCGCGAGCCGGCCGGCTTCGAACGTCGGCACGAGGCAGGCGAGGTAGGCCCGGTCGGGCGCCAGCCGCGTCGGGCAGAGCACCCGCGACCGTACGAGCGACCACTCCGGCGACGGGGTCCTCAGCATCGCGTCGGCTGCCTCCGGGGAGTCCGTCTGCACCTGGACGTGGGCCCAGGCCCACAACTCCTTGCGCTGCTCTTCCGGCCACGGCCCCGGGTCGGTCAGCACGGGGTAGGGGCCGCGCGGCGACCGGGCCAGCCGGTCCGCGGGTGCCGTGCCCGGCGGCACCTCCAGCACGAGCAGCCGCAGCCACGGACGAACCCCGCCGGGTGGCGGGGTGGTGTGCTGGTCGGGGCTGAACATCCAGGGCAGGTCCGGGTGGGCGAACTCGACCAGCGCCAGGTAGTTGGGCTCCGCCTGCCGGTCGCCGTCCCGGGGGGCGCACCGGACGATCTGGGCCGGCCGGCCGGCGTCCGCGGGGCCGAGCAGCTGCATCGGGGCGGACGTCACGAGGCTTTCGGCCGGGTTGCCCTTCGCCGGCAGCGCACGAGCGATCACCGTCGCCGGCCGGACCCATCGGCGGGTGGGCGACCCGAGATCCGGCCCCTGCGGTGGCCCGGCGGGCTGCCCGGCGCCGGCCCCCCGCCGTGACCAGGAGACGAACTGGGTGCTGGTCATCGAACCTCCCATGCGCGCGCCGGCTGCAGGTCGGCGACCGCCTCCGGGAGCAGCGCGGCGAGCTGGCCGAGCAGGTGGTGGGTGGCGGCCGGATGCCCGCCGGCCGTGGCCGGTCCCGCCGCGGCCAGGGCCGCGTCCCCGGCCGCCGACACCGCGGCGGCGAGTTGATCATTCGCGGCGAGCAGCGC
>NZ_CAKJTO010000163.1:0-7498 GCF_917627405.1 Protofrankia sp. Cj5 | reverse complement strand
CCGAGGAACCGACCGAGCGCGGCGGTGCGGCCACCGACCAGGCCCGCACCGTCCGCGCGATCGAGGCCGCCGCCCGCAGGCTGGGCCGCCTGGCGCCGCCGCGGCCGTTGCTACCGCCGCTGCCCGCGGACCTGACACTCGACGGCCTCGCGGCCTGGGCCACCGAGGAAGCATCCGCGACGGCCGTCCCGTACGGTCTCGCCGACGTACCCGACGCGCAGGCCCAGCCGCCGGTGGCGCTTGATCTCGCCGGGCACGACAGGCTGCTGGCGGCCGGCGGGCCGCAGCAGGGCCGCACGACGTTGGCCCGAACATTGATCACAAGTCTGGCGTCACGCTTCCGGCCCGATCAGGCGCAGGTGTACGTCATCGAGCACCAGCCGGCGGGGCTGGCGGCCTACGCGGGCTTGCCGCACTGCGGCGCGGTGATCGCCGGCAGCGAGCCGGACCGTATCCGCAGGTTCATCACCTGGCTGAACGAGGAGGTCGGCCGGCGCCAGTTCAGGCGATCGGACGGCGGGGCGGCAGCCGGCGGGCAGCGGGATCCGTGGCTCGTCGTCGTGGTCGACGGCTGGGAACGGTTCGAGAACCGCGCTGACCCGGCATTCCAGGAAACATCGTTGCTGACGACGTTGCGCGAGGTGACCCTGTCCGGGCCGCCGCTCGGCGTGCACATCGTGCCGCTCGGCGGTCAGGAGCTGTTCACCAGCAGGGTGGCGACGCTGTTCAACCGACGCCTGCTCCTGCCGTTCGGCAAGGAGGAACTACGCCGGGCACACCTGGCGTCCAGAACGGCGAGCCCACCGGAAATGCCCGGCCGAGCCGTGGACGCCGCCACCGGGACACACATCCAGATCTGCCGCCCGGACGTTGACGCCGACACACTGATCACCCAGGTCGCAGCCCGATTTTCCGGCATCGAGCCGACCGCAGCCGGGCTGCCACACGCGTTCCCCGCGCTGCCCACCCAGGTCACCATCGACGATCTGCGGGTGCCTGACTCGCCTCCATCTGGAACCTGGCTCCCGCTCGGCGTGGGCGGCCCAGATGCGGACACCGTGGGCATGGACTTCTTCGGCACCGGGCCACAGCTGCTGCTCGTCTCCGGCCCGGCTGGTTCCGGACGGACGGCCGCGGCCGCGGCCGTGGCCCGCGGGCTGCGGCGGATGGGCGTCGGCGTACTGATCATCGCCCCGCCGCGCTCACCGCTGCCCGCACTCGTTGAGGACGACGACGTCCGGATCATGACCGGGACAACACTGAAGGACACCGAGCTGCGGGCCGAGGCCGAAGCTTTCGGTGACCAGCGGTACGCCGTCGTCGTCGACGACTGCGATCAGATCACCCTGATCCCGACGCAGGTCAACTTCGCCGACGGCCCCACGTTGTTGCAGGACATCGCAAGCCCCGGGTCACTCGGCCGGCAGGCGCTCGTGCTCTGCGGTGACGCGGCACTGATCCTCACCGGTCAACGCCGATCCCTCGCCCGGGTCGTCAGTGAGATCATGAGCAGCGGCGCCCGGCTGCTGCTCACCCCCACCTCCCCGGTGCTGGCACGCGAGCATGGCTTCAAGCTCGAGCCCGACCAGTTCTTCGCCGCCCCACCCGGCCGCGGTCACCTCTCCACCGGCCATGCCACGGCCTTGGTGCAGCTCGCCCGGTAGGTACCGCATAGCGGCGGTGGCCCTATGCGTGCCAAGCCGCTGTCCGGACAGGTACGGGTATCCGCCAGCACAGGCTGGTACCGGGAATCGTGAGGGTCTGCTCATCAGGGGTGACCGTGAGCAGGAACCTGTTGCACCCGGGACGGCCGAGGGCATCCCAGCCGTGCAGGGTGTCCTCGACGATCGACCAGACTGGGTTGGCTCCATAGTCGTGTACACGAAGCGTGCCGTCATCGTGGATCCGGGCGACACAGAAACGATCAGGGTCGGAAGTCCGGAAAAAAGCATCACGCTCCGCGCCGCCAAAAAGCCCGATGAAGGACAGGTCAGGGATACGCATCTGGAGGAGAAAACGGAAGGTCGCGTCGTTGAAGACCGCTGGGTCGAGATTGCTGGTCCGTTCCCGGGACGGATCGCGCTCGGGAATGACGAACATCGGTAGCGCGGCGGGCAGCTGTGGGCGCGATACCATGAAAAACAGCGGGCGCGCGTCGAGAAAACCACTGGCGGTGCCGTCCTCTCGTATCTCCAGCAGGACCGACGTGCCGCCCTTCACGCTACCCGAAAAAATCACAAAAATCTTCGCGCCGGGCCGGGCCTGTTCCACCCAGAAGTAGGAGACATGCGTAAAGGAACATGTCGTGATAATGCGATCGTAAGGGGCCATGCCCGGATAGCCGGCAGCACCGTCCGCCACCAGCAGGGTCGGACGGTAGCCCATGTTGGCAAGCACGGCAGCGGCGCGGCCGGCCACGGCATCGTCGTACTCGATCGAGACCACGCCCGCGTCGCCCAACCGGTGGCAGAGCAACGCCGTGGAATAGCCGGTGCCAGTGCCGATCTCCAGGACGCGGTGCCCGTCCTGGACGTCGAGGTCCTCCAGCATCCGTGTCACCAGGCACGGCATGGTGGATGAGCTGGTCGGCATCCCGAGCTGGACCTGGGGCGTGGGCGCCCACAGGTCGTCGTTACCCGAAATCTGCGTTATCCAGGTCTCATCCGTATACACCAGATCAAACCATTCCTGGTCGCCCAGCGAATCAGCGATAACAGGGGTGTACGTGGGCGGGCTGTTACTGATTTTCCGGTAGAATCTGGGCAGAAAAACATGCCGTGGTGTCGCCAGAAACGCATCCCGCCAGGGCTTCGATCGCAGATCCCCACGCGCCGTCAGCGCATCGGCGAGCATGACCAACCGGCTGCCGATATCATCGGTCGGCAGTTTTGTATCAGCGGCCATCAACGCATCCTCTCGCCAGAAGATCGGCGAGTGCCGCCGTCATCGGCAGACCGGCATGCTCTTCCTCCAGCCACGCCCACTGGCCGTTGGGATTACATTCCAGAAAAACAAGAACATCGTTCGCGTCCAACGCGAAGTCAAACGCGCCGAACATCAGCCCGAACCGCTCCAGGTAGGCGCGTACCGCCCGGATCACATGATCCGGAATATCCATCACAGCATACTGTAGCGTACTGTAATCGCGACGCCAGTCAAGGTGCTCGCCGTCAATTCTGACCGCGAACACCTCTCGACCAATCACCGTAACCCGGATATCCGCTGCTTTTTCGACTTTAGCCTGGACCAAATGGACAGTATGCCGCATCGTCTCGTCGAAGTCAGCGGCGTCCACCTCCCGTACCCACACCGTCCGCGTCTGGCCCTCCGCGTCGGCATAGGGCAGCAGCCGCAGCGGCTTGTACACTACCGGACCGACCGCACCGGCGAACGCCCGCGCGGCCGCCGGGTCATTGGTCACCAACGTCGGCGGCACCGTGAAGCCGACCTCCGCGGCAACGGCCAGCTGTGCCGGTTTAAGCTCCGCGTCGGCGATCCGATGGGGATGATTGACGTACAGACAACCCGGCAACGAGGTCAGGACTCCGCCGAGCCCGTAACGGGCCTGCAATATCGCGAAGGCCCGATCCTGCGGGGCCATTTCCGGAAAAACAAACGCACTCGGGCGACGGTAGTACAACGAGCGCACAGCCGAGAGCAACACCGTCCGGGAGCGTGCCCGCAGCCAGCCGCCAACGCCATCAATATGACAATAGTTATCAAGATTATAAATTCCACCAAAGGCACCGCGGTCATCACGGGTGTCCCCCGCGCCTACCGTCGCCGCGAACGACAGATGCGTGGGGAAGTCAGCGGTGTCGAACCGCACTACCGGTACATTCCGCTCGTTCAGCGCGGCGACCACCAGATCGGCGGTCGGGTCGTCGAGCTGGGTCACGACCAGCACAGGCCGCTGATCCGACACCGCTCAGTCCACCGGGTTCGAGTCCTGCGCGAAGTCCGTGTCCGGATCCCCGTGCTGGCCATCACCCCGGCTGCCTTCGGTCGCGGTCGAGCGCTCCGTGCCCTGGTAGGTCCTGCTGTGCCTGCCCGTGTCGAGCACATGTCCATCAGCGTCGTAACAGACAGCGGTCTGGGTCACCGGGTCGAGATCCACCCGCACCACCCTCGGCCCGGCCGCCTCGCCACGCGCCCTGTGCGGCTCCATCCGCCGCACCCCCCACGGCCGCACGGTTCCCGCCGGCACCTCGGGTGCAAGACCAGTGCGCGGATACATCGGCAGCCTGTCCTCGGACGGAAACAGCACGCCCATGCAACGACCTCCCTCTGGAAGCAACAGCCCATCCCGCACACTCAGGATGAACCCTCAGTATCCAGAGAATTTCGGCTAGCTACAACAACTCTTCGCGACTCATTGACGACAGGGCCCGCCACCTCGCCGTTCGGCAGCCCCACACCCGCCAGCGCGTGATCCGGTCGCCCGATAAGAAACCAATGGCCATGCCAAGATCACAAACGGTGACACACGGTACAGCGGTATGGCCGATTCGCAGTACGGCCGATTCACGGTACGGAAGTACGGGAGTACGGCAGCGGAGGTACGGTTAGCAGTATGAAGACGACCGTGGAGTTGCCAGAGGTGCTGGTGCGCGAGGCACAGGACGTGGCCCGCGCTGAAGGCACCACGCTGCGGAACCTCGTCGAGGAAGGGCTGCGCGCCGCCCTTGGACGGCGCCGCTCGGCGTCCCAGTTTCGGTTGCCGGACGCGTCGGTGAACGGCAACGGCCTGCGCCCGGAGTTCCGCGACAGCGGCTGGGACGAAGTGCGTGCGGCAATCTACGGTGACCGTGCATGATTGCGGTCGACACGAACATCCTCGTCCATGCGCACCGGCGGGACTCGCCGTTCCACGAACCAGCGGCTGCCGCCGTCCGCGACCTCGCCGAGTCGCCGGCTACGTGGGCGATTCCATGGCCGTGCGTACACGAGTTCTACTCGATTGTGACGCACGCGCGTATCTACGATCCGCCCAGCAGCCCAGCCGAGGCCATAGCACAGGTGGAGGCGTGGCTCGGCTCACCGTCGCTGACGTTGCTCCATGAAGGAGTGACGTACTGGCCGACACTACGATCCATGATCGAATCCGGAAAAGTGCGGGGTCCGATGGTCCATGACGCCCGGATAGCCGCCCTGTGCCACGCAAACGGTGTTCGGACGTTGTGGAGCGCCGACCGCGGCTTCGGACGCTTCCCGGCCCTGGTCATCCAGAACCCCCTCGTCCCGAGGTAGGCATTGACGCACGAGAACTGACCCCCGCGCCAACGGTCGTCGATCGCGTGGTCCCAGCTGATGTAGGCCGCGGTCAGCCGGGCGTCGGTGTCCAGTCCAGGCCGGGGCTGTCCCGGACGGCGGCCCAGGCCGTGGACAGATCGCGGTGCGCGGCGTAGAGCGCGCGGAACCGGGCGAGCCAGGCGCGTTCCCAGTACTCCAGCCGGGTGGGATTCGTGAGCTTGGCCGGATGACATGCCGCGAACATGGGCCAGTGGAGTGGTTGATAGACGACACCGGTACGGTACATGTGACGCGGGCACGGCTTGGCGGGCAAGCTTGGGTCCGGCTTTTCGGGCGGATTTTTTCATGGGGGCTTGGGGCATGCGTTGTCATGTGGGATGCGCGATGTGGACGCACACGTCTTGGCAAGGACGCTTTCTGGCGCACCCGCTCCCGCCCCACGAACGCCTGCAACACTACGCCAGTTGGTGCAACGCGGTCGAAGGGAACACAACGTTCTATGCAACGCCGGCCAAAAGCACTGTAGCCTCGTGGGCACGGCAGACCGACACCGATTTTCGATTCGTGATCAAAATGCCGAAAATTATCACGCATGAACGCCGTCTTACGGACGTTGACGAGGTGCTGCACGCCTTCCTGGAAGCGATCGAGCCACTCGGCCCACGGGCCCACGCCCTCTGGATACAGCTTCCAGGATCGTTTACCCCCGCCGACGTCCCCACACTTGCCCGCTTTCTGCGCCAGCTCACCAGGTCCCACCGGTACGCTGTGGAGGTCCGCCACCCCGCATTCTTCAACGACCCCCGCGCGGCGCGACTTCTCGAAGGAGCACTTGCCACCGCAGCCGCCGAATGGATTCCGTTCGACACCACCGTATTCTTTCAAAGTCCGCCACAGAGCGACGCTGAACGAGACGCATGGACCAAGAAGCCGCGCGTACCGCTCCGATCACTCGCGTTGACCGACCGGCCGATCATCCGCTACCTCGGCCGCGACGCTTCCGCACGGACGATCGAAGGCTGGCAGCGTTGGATTGACATTGTCGTCGAATGGTTGCGCGAGGGTCGCTCACCCACTGTCTTTATTCACACCCCGGACAACGCCGACGCACCACAACTCGCGCGCCGCTTCCATGACAGCGTACGGGTGCGCCTGCCCGAACTCGATGCGCTGCCTCAGCCGATACCGACCGGGCCGCCAACCCTCTTCTGAACAGTTTGTCGTTGGGTACGCTTATCCGGTCCAAAACCGTACCCAACGACAAACCCGCGCCGATCATCAATAAGCGGCGGCGTCCGCCAGACGCAGCAGCAGATCGCACAGCGCGTTGGCGATAAGGCCGAGGGGACCTGTGGTGGGCCGACCTCGGCGAGCCCCGCGGGTCGGCGCCGGCATTACGCCGGCCGGTCGTGGTCGTGCAGGCGGGCCAAGCCCTTCAACCGCAGCAGACTGCGCACCATCGTCGTGGTGGCCGCGACGAGGAATCTGCGACTGGCCGCGATGCCGGGCAACGTGTTCCTGCCGGCGGCCGTGACCGGCATCCCGAAGGACTCGGTGGCCAATGTCACCCAGGTCGCCACCCTCGACCGCGTCGACCTCGAGAGCCGGGTCGGCGAGATCCCCGCGTGGCTGGTCGCAGACGTAGAGCGAGGGCTACGCCGGGGTCCTGGCGCTGTAGCGACAAAAGATCATCCTGTGCGCCGGCTTCGCGGCCGATATCCGGGATGGACATACGAAATCAGATCCGGTGGTAGACCCCGTGACGGTAGGCGACAGGGACAACGAGGCCGAGCAGGACGTCGTCATGCACCTCGTAGATCACACGATAGTCGGCGCCGCACTGGCCGGAAGGACACTCTGAAAATGATCAAGAAACTGGCACCCCACCCTGGAAGATCCTTATATCGAACGCGACAGTTACAGGTAATGTGATCCACTGTGACTTCGATATCCGAGCCGGTGGCTACTGATCAGATTGTCAGGTGGGCATCCGAGGGCGAATCTGATCACCAGGAATTCAAGGAGTCGACGGGCCAGCGAACGGCGGCAGCCCGCACGCTGTGTGGGATGGTAAACCTGCATGGCGGTCGGGTGCTGTTCGGTGTCCGCCCAGACGGCCACATCGTGGGTCAGCAGGTCACCGACGAAACGCTGGAGAAACTTCATGCGGCGCTGGCGCCGTTTGATCCCGAAATCATGCCGACCATGGAGAGAGTAACCGTCGTGGAAGGCCGGGAAGTAATCG
>NZ_CAKJTO010000162.1:0-7513 GCF_917627405.1 Protofrankia sp. Cj5 | reverse complement strand
GGTTGCGATGTCCTTGACCAGCGCCGCGTGAGCTCCTCATCGAGCGCCGGAGCGGCGGCGGCCGCTAGTTCGCCCGGGATCGTCTCCGCTGCCGGATCTGTCGTCATGCTGGTCATCTGGTGCCTCCTCTACCTGCGCGTATGCACAGACTGTCACAGGGGAGTTACACCGTTGTTCTTACAGGCCCGACAGGAGACCGCAACGCGGACCGGTATGGCTACCGGACGGGCAGAGGCGTTGCCGTCACAGCAGAACTTCCGGGCCGTGCCCGCGTGTCCGGCCGTGGCCTCGGCACCCGGGGCCGCGCAGCCGCTGGTGTCCGGCGCTGGCCGCACAGGCATGCGGCGGGTTGCCCGATGCACATCATCGTGTCGATCACGAGCAGGTCCGCGGCCCGCATGTGGGTGTGGTCGCGGACGTCGAGCAGACTATGCACGTCGGTTCCGTACGCGGTCGCCAGCAACGCGAGGATCTGCGGGGTGAGCCGTCGCCGCGCGGTCGTATCCGGCCAGTGCTCCAGTTCCGACAAGCGGGAGCCGGTCATGGGAGCCCTGCCGTGCGGGTCGAGATCGAGGCGGGCCGCGTCGCCGTTGATGTGGGCGGCGGCCTGGAGCAGCGTCCACCCGTGCGCGTACCGGAACGCGGCGCGGGGTCGAAGCCGATAGCGGCGGATGAACTCGTCCGCGACATCCGCGTGTGTCATTCCGGCGTCCAGCATGCGGCCCCGAAACGTGTTCTGTTCCGCTCGTACGCTGACCCGTCCCATGGCCCCCCTCCCGTCGTGACGTGTTATGCCTTGCGTGCCGTGGCCTCGGATGAGCGCCGGCCGGTCGGGGGCCGATGCCACGGGTCCAGCGCGCGCAGCGCGTCCGCGACCCGCCGCAAGGTTTCCGGATCGGTGCGGTACACGACGGGCGCCGTAGGCGCCGGCCCGACCCTCGGTCGCCGCGACGGCATCGGCGTAGCGGCGCCCGTCGTCTGCGGCGCGGCCTGCAATCCGCCTACGATCTCCGCCCATATGACTTTTCCGCCCGTTTTGACCCTGTACCAGGACCATCGCCGCGATAGCGCGTCGACCATCAACAACCCGCGTCCGTCTTCGCCGAACAGGTCGGGGCTCTTGATTCGGGGAGCGATATCGTTGCCGTCCCACACTTCGAGGAGGACATGTCCGGTCGTGGCGGTAAGCCGAATGGCCACGACGTCATCCGGGCGGCTGGCTTTCACGGCATTCGAGGCCAACTCGCAGACGACGACTTCGGTGCCGTTGACGGCCTGCGAGTCCACCGACCATTCCGTGAGCGTGCGCACCGTGCTCGAACGCACGGCCGGAACAGCGGCGACGGTCGGCGGGAAGTGTGCTACGGCCACCCGGACCACGGGCGACGGGTCGCCGTGGTCATGCTGAGCCCTTTGGGCTGCGGACCGCGCACGACCGACGGGGCGGATGCCGGTGATCGTGACGTTCATGTGCGGGTGTACTGTCCGGTGTCGCCGTCGATGGCGTGTGGAGTGACGGCAGGTCGCAACCAGGTAGGACGGCGAACTCAGCCCACGCCACCAACTCGCAGCGCGCGTACGACAGGCGACGGCTGACCTTCGCCACACGATCGTCGACGGTCAGGGGAAGACGGGTACGGGGCTCCCGCATTCGCCCGTGCGCCCACTCGTGTGCGGTGTCGAAGTCAGCGAACGCTCTGAGTGGTCGCCCATCCGCGTCCCACACCACGAAGCGGTGTTCGTCCATGGCACCTCCCGGTCTTGCATCGCGTTGCTGCAACGATCATCGTTGCAGCAACGCGATGCAAGTGTCTGGGGAGAACTTTGGTTGTGGTGGTGCGTGTAGCGTCCGACCCGGACGACCACCTGTGATCCGGAGTGGAGGGGCCTACTGATGCCTCGGCGTCCGCCGTCGGCGCGTGCCCGTGGACTCGGCGCTGAACTTCGTGACCTGCGTATCGGCATCGGGAAGACCAGCCGCGCCGTGGCCGCGAGCCTGGGATGGTCCCCCAGCACGCTCAGCCGGTTGGAGAACGGCCTACGCGGTATCACGGTGGAAGACGTCGCCGCGTTGCTGGTCGTCTACCAGGTGACCGGTGCGGAGCGAGGTCGTCTTCTCGCGCTGGCGCGAGAAGACGACCGGCCTGGTTGGTGGGAGACCGGATTGCCGGGTCTACCCAACCAGCTCACGGCGTTGATCGGTTTCGAGTCGCAGGCCGAGAGGATCACCGACGTTGGCATGCTGCTCGTGCCCGGCCTGCTCCAGACCACGGAGTACGCCCGCGCGGTCATGGTCGGCGGCGATGTTCCCACTCACGAGATCGAAGCGCGGGTGGTGACCCGGCTCGGCCGGCAAGCACTCCTGAGCCGGCCGGAACCGCCGGATCTGCACGTCGTCCTGGACGAGGCCGTGCTCCGCCGTCCGGTCGGCGGCCCGGCAGTGATGGCCGCGCAGCTACGTCACATCCTCACGGCGGCGGCCCGGCCCACGATCACCGTGCAGGTTCTCCCCAGCGCACTCGGGGCGCATCTCGGCACCGCCGGCTCATTCGTGCTGCTGGAGTTCGCCAAGGCGCACGCGATCGTGCACCTCGAACACCTACGCTCCAGCCTGTTCGTGGATGAACCCGACGACGTCACCCCGTTCGTGCAGGCCCGGGATACGCTGGCACATCAGGCCCTTGACCCCGTCGCATCGGTGGACCTACTGGCATCGCTCGCAGACGAGTACCAGGGGAGGTGAGCACGATGGATCTGACCAATGCCGAGTGGCGTAAGTCGAGTTACAGCGCGACACAGACCAACTGCGTGGAGGTAGCGCGAACGTCTGAGATCATCGCTGTCCGTGACAGTAAGGACCCGACCGGCCCGGTTCTCGTCTTCACTCCCAGCGAATGGGCGGCGTTCGTCGCAGGCGTCAGCGATGGAGAGTTCGACATCTGACGCTGAGCCCCCCGCCTCCACCGAGACCGTGCGGGCGTCGGGGGTGCGGGTGTTTCCCGCCCAGCGACGCCCGCGTGCGCTGACCACGCCGAGCGCAACTGGCTGTGCCGACGTTGGCCCCTGCTGCTTGCCTTGGCGTCTCCATTGGCCGGTCTACCTGCGGCTCCAGACGACGCCATTCATCGACCTCAGCCTGAGGTCTCCATCCCGGTGGGAGTGCGCCCGCTACACAACCACACCTCTTTCGCCAAAGTGGTTGCGACGCCCTATAGACCGCTCCTACCATATGGCGGCCGGACAGAGAGCCGAGTGGTGTCTGATTGAGAGCGAGAAAGCCAGATGAACCCTGACGATGACGACCTGGTACTTGCCGTTGAAAACCTGGCGCAAGTACAGGACCGCTACGACGCCGAGCACTCCGACGGAGGAAGCACCGGCCGTAGCGACGGCGGCGCGGGAGACGGGCTGAACTTTCCCGAGGACAACAGGTAGGAGCAGCAAGAAACGAGGCATCATGCCCACCCTCGATATCTTTGAGCAGCGAGGAGCGGATAGCTAGCGATGGAGCATCGGCTAGTTCAGGGAATCGAGGGTGCGTTCAATTGGGAGGACGTCTCACCTCTTGGACGAGAGTTCGCGCGGGGTCATCTGGCGGACACATCATTGTGTCAACGACTGATGACCCCGTCGCGGCTATTGGACATCGTCATGCGACGGAGTTTGGAACCTCCTCAGCTCCGCCTTTTTAAGGACGGAGACGAACTCCATCCCGCCGACTACCTGCGTTCCCAGGCCAACAGACGCCGGCAGAACATTCGCATGGCGGACCCCGGGGCAATGGAAAGCCTGCTCGAAACGGGCGTGACTCTTGTACTCGATGCCCTGGACACCTTCGACCCTACATTGGAGGTCGCCACTCGCGCACTCCAATGGTGGTCACACGAACTGGTGCAGGTCAACGCGTACCTGACGACTCGATCGACCGGCGGATTTCCGATACATTGGGATGACCACGACGTAATAGTTGTTCAACTTGCGGGTGAAAAGACCTGGGACGTCCGTAGTTACTCGCGGCCGGTACCCATGTACCGTGACACCGAACCGAATTCGGTCGCGAGCGAGAAATCGGTATGGCAGGGTACCCTGAAAGCAGGGGATGTGATGCACATCCCACGTGGCTACTGGCATCAGGCGACTCGCGCCGATTACAATGATCCGCTGAGCCTTCACCTCACCTTCGGGTTCGTCAAACGTACGGGTGTGGACTGGCTGTCCTGGGTTGCCGACCGTGCGCGCGACCTAGAAATCTTCCGGCGAGATCTGAGCCGTTTCGGCTCCAGCGACGAGAGAGAAGACGAAAAGGCGCGTCTCGAAGCCGCAGCGGCCGATTTGATCCGCACTTATCCGCCGGCAGCATTTTTAGCCGTGCGTGAACGGTGTCAGCCCTCCGCACGGCACGCTCCACCACTCCCTATGTCGCAGGAAGCGGATGTCGTCATCTGTGTTTCCGAATTCGCGCCTCACGTCGAACGAGAAAGCCCTGATCTTGTTATTTACACGAGCGGCAGAAAGATCATCGTGCGGGAGAAGGCGGCGCCCGCACTCGCCTTCCTGCTGTCAGGCTGCCCCGTGGATCTGGACAAAGCGAGCGCTGAAACTGGAATCGATCTTCGTCCCCTCGCGCGCATTCTCGTTCGGGAGGAAATTTGCATCGCGCTGACCGAAGAATTGTCCTCGGGCTATACAGGACTCGTCACCGGAGGGACATCCTAGAAGCAGCCCTGGAGCTGGGTATACGGGACATCGACACAGCCTTCAACTACGCCGATTTCTCATCGCATGCACAGTTGTCCGCCATCATCCCCGACCTCCTCCCCGAGTTTCATCTGTCGACGAAAGTCGGATTCTTCCCTTCCTCGACCGAGCATTCTGAACATTCCTTGGAGCCTGTACGGATTAGACGCGCGGCGGAAATGAGTGCGGACGCCTTGGGCTGCATTCCCGATGTTATCTTCTTACACAACCCAGAAAGGGGCGTGAAAGCGGCTGGCGACAGTCGTGGTCGCGACCTCTTCCTAGAGGCTGCACAGACGCTTGACGAGGCAGCGAAGTCTGGCGTGTGCGCTGCATGGGGCATCTCGACCTGGGACGCTCGACCACTCGTCGACGTGCTCGGCGGCCACCTGCCAGACTCCACGCCCCGTCCTGCCCATCTGATGCACCGAAGTGGCGTACTTGCGAGCCCGGCCGTCTGGGAAGCTGCTGACACCTTCGCTGGGCTACTCCGCGTGGATGTGAGGAACCGATGGGGAATGAGCCCTTTCGGAGGCGACACCCGGCTTCCTTTCTGGGGAGACCTCAACCTTGCATCGCTTCTCAGTACCCGCCCGCCGTCTGACATTGCCGCGCCACAGGTCGCTTTCCGCCTCGCCTACGAATTGCCGCCGGTTGCCCGAGTCGCGGTTAGCGTCAACGGTCTAAATCACTTTACGCAACTCGTGGAGGCCACGCGGCTTGAGGTTGTCCCAGAGAAGATCGAACGCTATAAAGATCTCCTCCGTCGGCGTCGACTACTCGATATCCAGTAGTAGAACTGGGCGACAGGTCATCGTATAAATCCCGCGAGTTCTACCGCCAATCGATCGGCCTCGCGAGCCAACGGCTTCTCCAACTCCGGATGGTCGCCGTAGTCGCGCACCATCTTCAACAACTCCGTGCACATGAAAAGCTGTGCGATCTTCCCAGACCTAGACGAAAGATCCCTAGAAAATTCGTCGCTTACCCTCTCGGCCACGGGCGGCACGAGGAGCGAGAATGCCCACAACGTCGCCGCATCCAATCCGCGCGGCCCAAGGCCCCACCCCTCCCAATCGAGGAGTACCAGCGTCGGCGCCGTCAGGTTTGCCCAGTGCACATCGGCGTGGGCAGTCGTCCACTCATTCACCGACGGGTCGACCGTGTCACCTGCGAATTCACGTATCCGGCGGTTAATGAGATCCTGGCGTACACCGACGCGCGTCGTCTTGTGCCCTGCCAAGGCAGCCAATGATTCACGTAGGTCTGACCACCAAGCATCAGAGAGTCCGGGTGAATCGTTCCGGATCTCCGGCGTGGAGCTGACAACTGGGAACGAAACAAGCGTCGTCTCATCTGCACGCCAAACGACTCCTCGATCATCATCCGACCACCGAATAGAGCGGAGAAGCTTGGGTTTCGACACCCCCGACAGGACGGAGGAACACTCCTCTCCGGTCCACGTCCGCTCGTTTATCGAGCCAGCCGGGCGAGAAAGAACCTTCACCCATGTCCCGTGGCTTGTTTCAAAGCCGGCGGATTTCCCACCCCAACCGAACGTCGGACTATCATCTTTAAACTCGACATCCAACAGCTTCCTGCAATACTCAATTGCATCAGGTGCGGACTCTTCCCTCAGGTCAAGCATTGCCGCCCTCTCCAACTAGCCTGACGTTCCACCGGTACATCAGCCTTTTCTCGCGGGTTACGCAGGTGTAGCGGATCGAGATTTCACGATCCGGTTCGAGATTCGCCTCAAGCAGCCAGTACCGGACTCCGTGTACGACCCGCACCCTATACCGGCGTGGCTTTTGTGCAGGTGATCCTACCACAGTTATACGCGGAATGTGCAGTGGATTGCGTTGCTGGAACTGTCTGCGGTACCAGATTTCCGCGACTGCTTCTACGGGGGTCAAACCGAGGCGCCCTCGGAGATTGGCGAGCGGGAGTAACCCATTCTCGGCGAGTTCCCGAAGCTCGTTGTCGTCCGCGTCATCCAGACGACCCAAAAGGTACCCGCTCGGCAAAACGATGACGTTCGCGGAAAAGCGGTCGCCACCGAGATGGCTCACCCCGTAGATCGGCGCGTCTGGAAGAAGCCCACGAAACCGACGCGCGAACATTCCCCCTCGTACACCGCAGCAGATGTCGTGCCGACCGTGGATACACACACCGATAAATTGCGGGACCGGGGAAGGCGCGATTGTGGACCACGACCCGTCAGACGTCCGCCGAACTATCTTCCGGACATCTACGTCCCAGTAGAAGGGCTCGTCACATATAGAGCGCCCTGTATAGGGACGATAATATAGGGTTTTGGTGCGCGAGATGGGCGGAAATCCGGCCACCTCCCCGCCGGACGGACAAAGCGCGTCTTTAGGCCATGGCGCGGCCATCGGCAGGAAAGCAAAAAATTTCGCATCCGGGACTGTGCCCCTGATATCCTCGGAAGCTGATCGTGATTGCGTGCCGCAGCGCACGGGAGTGCCGTCACCCATTGCGGAACATTCCAGTCCGCCCGAGCGCCGATACGAAGTAGCGCCGCAGCATTAAGTAACCCTCCCTAACTCAAGGTGGGGAGGTCGTGAAGGTGCCTCTGAACATCGCCTCAAGCCTACCGTAAAGATCGACTCACTGTCGCGGCGGGCTCCGGCCAACAGAGCAGGTCGGACTTCACCTAGCGGTTTGTGCAGGTCAAGCCGCGTTCGGCCGTCCAGGCGGGCCGAGGCCGGTGCGCGGGGCGCGGTGCGCGGGGCGCGGTGCGCGGGGCGCGGTG
>NZ_CAKJTO010000161.1:0-7880 GCF_917627405.1 Protofrankia sp. Cj5 | reverse complement strand
GGTACCAGCCGTCACTGGCCTGCGCGGGCTGCCGCCGGCCGGCCCGGTGCGGCCGTTGCCAGGGGCCGCTTGGGCGCCCGAGCGGCGCCGGACCGCCGGCCTGCAACTGGTGTGGACGCCCCGCCGTTGATCTCACCGGCCGGCCGTCGGTGGAGGCCGCCGGATGGCGGTGCCCGTCCTGTGAGGACGCGCGGCTGCGGGTGACCGTCGTCGGCGACCGGCGGACCGCCGAGGAACTCGGGCGCGCGTTCCCGGGCGTCACGGTCCGCACGTCCGGCCGGGACGGCGTGCTGGCGACGGTCGCGGCGGCGCCCGTTCTGGTGGTGTCCACGCCGGGCGCCGAGCCGCTCGCCGACGGCGGCTACGGCGCGGTCCTGCTGCTCGACACCTGGGCGTTGCTCGGCCGCACGGACCTGCGTGCGGCCGAGGAGACCCTGCGGCGGTGGTGCGCGGCGGCGGCGCTGGCGCGGCCGGCCGCCGACGGCGGCCGGATCATCGTCACCGCCGATGTCGGCCTGGCGGTGGTGCAGGCGCTGACCCGCTGGGACCCGGGCTGGTTCATCCATCGTGAGCAGGACGAACGTGCGGCCCTCGGCTTTCCGCCAGCGACCCGGATCGCCGCTGTCGAGGGCGCTGCCGGCCCGGTCGCCGAACTGATCGCAGCCGCTGAGCTCCCGGCCGGCGCCGATGTGCTCGGCCCGGTTCCGGTGGCTGGGCCAGGCGGGCCAAGTGGGCTGAGTGGGCCGGGCGGCCCCAGCACCGGTGCCGGGGCCGGCGCCGGGCAGCCCGCGGCCGGCGAGCAGCGGTGGGAACGCGTCCTGGTGCGCGTCCCCAGAGCCCGCGGCCAGCAGCTGGCCGTTGCGCTCAAGGCGGCGCGCGGCGTGCTCGACGCCCGCAGGTCCGCGCCGGTCCGGGTCATCCTCGACCCGGTGGCCTTACTGTGACGGGCGGCTGTGCCGGGCGACGTGCCAGCAGGTGACCGGCGGCTGCGCGGGCCCGGGTGTTTTCGCGCCCGTGGGCCCTTGGTCCTACCGTGGAAGCCCGTAGCATGGATTCTCTTCATCGGGTGTGGCCGCGATCGAGTGTGGCCGCGCGGCCACAGTGCTCGACAGGTGTGTATCCGGAAGGGGTGCGACAGTGACGGTCCGGGAGATCCGACTGTTGGGGGACCCGGTGCTGCGGACGGTGGCCGATCCTGTCACCACGTTCGACAAGGAGCTCCGCCGGCTCGTCGCGGACCTCACCGACACGATGCACGAGGCGGACGGGGTCGGGCTGGCGGCGCCGCAGCTCGGGGTGTCCCTGCGGGTGTTCGCCTATGACGTGGACGGTGAGGTGGGGCACCTCGTCAACCCACTGCTGGGGCCGTTCAGCGAGGAGCTGATGGATGGCGAGGAGGGCTGTCTTTCCCTGCCTGGCATCGCGTTCGAGCTGAAACGGCCGGAGCGGGTGCTGGCTGTCGGCCAGAACGTCCACGGCGACCCTGTCACGATCGAGGGTAGTGGCCTGCTGTCACGCTGCGTCCAGCATGAAACCGATCATCTGGATGGTGTGCTGTTCATCGACCGGCTGGACCGGGCCACGAAGAAGGCCGCGATGCAGGCGATCCGCGAGGCGCAGTGGGCAGGGCAGACCCCTCCCGCGGTGAAGACCTCGCCGCATCCGCTGTTCGGGCGCGCCCGCTGATGCGGCTGGTGTTTGCCGGCACCCCGGCCGCCGCGCTGCCGAGCCTGCGGGCGTTGCTCGACTCGCCCCGCCATGAGGTCGTCGCGGTGGTGACCCGCCCGGACCGGCCGGCCGGCCGCGGCCGCAAGGTCGCCCACTCGCCGGTGCGGGCACTCGCCGAGGAGGCCGCGGTGGAGGCGCTGATGCCCGAACGCCCGCGCGATCCCGCTTTCCTCGCGCGTCTCGCCGAACTGGCGCCGGAGTGCTGTCCGGTGGTGGCTTACGGAGCGCTGCTCCCGCGGGCCGCCCTCGACATCCCCAAGCACGGCTGGATCAACCTGCACTTCTCCGTGCTCCCGGCGTGGCGCGGCGCCGCCCCGGTGCAGCATGCCCTGCTCGCCGGGGACGAGGTGACCGGCGCGTCGGTCTTCCAGATCGAGGAGGATCTCGACAGCGGCCCGGTCTACGGGACGCTCACCGAGACCATCGGCGGTCATGATACCGCCGGTGACCTGCTGGAACGGTTGGCCGACGCGGGCGCCAGGCTGCTCCTGGCCGTGCTGGACGGCATTGACGACGCGGCTGCGCGGGCCCGGCCGCAGGCGGCCGAGGGCGTGTCGATCGCGCCCAAGCTGACCGCGGCCGACGTGCGCATCGACTGGTCCGCGCCGGCCCTCCACATCGACAGGCTGGTTCGGGCGGCCACGCCGGCACCTGGTGCCTGGACGACCTTCCGTGATCATCGGATCAAGCTCGGTCCGGTGCGGCCGTGCTCCACCTCGGGGGACCTGCGGGTCCCCGCGCTGGAGCCCGCGCAGATCGGCGTGTCCGCCGGGCACGGGGAGATCGCCGTCGGTACCGGCGGCGGAGCGGTCCTGCTGGGTGAGGTGCGTCCCGAGGGCCGTGCGTCCATGACCGCCAGTGCGTGGGCTCGTGGCGCCCGGTTGACTGACCGTGAAAGGTTCGTGTGAGCAGGGCTACCACCACCGGCTCCCCAGCTGGCTCCCCAGCTGCCTCCTCCGCGCCGGGGAGTGCCCGCTCACCACGGGCGGTCCCGGCGGATCCCGCGCGGTTGCTCGCCTGGGAAGTCCTGCGAGCGGTGGACGAGCGCGGTGCCTACGCGAACCTGCTGCTTTCGGCCCTGACCGCGCAGCGTCAGCTCCCGGTCCGGGACCGGGGGTTCGCCACCGAGCTGACCTACGGCACGCTGCGTGCGACGGGCATCCTGGACGCGCTGCTCGCAACAGTCACCAGCCGTCCGGTGGACGCCGTGGACCCGAAGGTGCGCGATGCCCTGCGGCTCGGCGCCTACCAGCTGCTCTATACCCGGGTGCCGACGCGTGCGGCGGTCGCGTCAACCGTTGACCTGGTTCGCCACACCAGCGGCGAGCGGCCGGTCCGATTCGCCAACGCGGTCCTGCGGCGGGTCGCGTCGCGGGTGGACGAGACCGGCGGTGACCTCGCGGCCCTGCTTGCCGCGCCGAGCTACGAGGACGACCCGATCGGTCATCTCGCGCTGGTCACCGCCCATCCGCGCTGGGTGGTCGAGGCGTTCGCCGCGGCGCTGGGCGGCGACCTGGCCGAGACCCGCTCGGCGCTGGCGGCCGACGACCAACGGCCGACCACCCATCTGGTCGCGCGACCCGGTCTGATCGACGCCGAAGCGCTGCTGGACGCGGTCCGGGACGGGGGCCTGGCGGGCACGCCCGGTCTGTGGTCGCCGTACGCGGTCCGCCTCGCCGGTGGTGATCCGGGACGGCTCGCGGAGGTCACCGACGGCCGGGCCGGTGTGCAGGACGAGGGCAGCCAGCTGGTCGTGACGGCACTGTCGAGGGTGGCGACGCGGGGTACGGACACCGGGGTGAGCGTCGACCTGTGTGCCGGCCCTGGCGGCAAGACCGCCGTACTGGCCGGTCTGCTGCCCGCGAGCAGGCTGGTCGCGCTGGAACCGCGGGCCGCGCGGGCCAGGCTGGTGACCCAGGCGGTGGCCGGCCGGTCCAACGTTCTGGTGACCCGGGCGGACGGCCGTAGGCCGCCGCTACGGCCGGGGAGCGTCGACCGGGTGCTGGCCGATGTCCCCTGCACCGGTCTCGGAGCGCTGCGACGTCGGCCCGAGGCCCGCTGGCGCCGTGCGCCCTCCGATGCTGTGGTGCTGTCCCGTCTCCAGCGGCTGCTGCTGGCCGCGGCCCTTGACCTGGTGCGTCCTGGCGGTGTCGTCGCATACGCCACCTGTTCGCCGCACCCGGCGGAGACCACCGACGTCGTGACGGACGTGGCCGCGCGGCGCGCTGACGTGTCCGTTCTGGACGCCCGGGTATTCCTGCCCGAGGTGGGCGCTCTCGGTGACGGCCCGTTCGTACAGCTGTGGCCGCACCGGCACGGCACCGACGCGATGTTCCTTGCCCTCCTGCGCCGCACCTAACCGACTGCTGGTCGCTCTAAGAAGATCCGCTTCTACGCATATGCCCTGTGCATGCGCTGGGTGCTGGGTGCTGGTGTGTCGGGTGCGCTCATGGGCTGACGGGATGACCGAGACCACTGACATCTCGACGTTCATCGGAGCCTGGCGGCCCAGAGCCGGCCGATACGCTCGCAGGCGTGGCCACCGCGCAGATCTACCCGAGCCTGCTCGCCGCCGACTTCGGGCGGATCGCGCAGGCGGCCCTGTCGGTCGAGGGGCACGCCGACTGGTTGCACGTCGACATCATGGACTACCACTTCGTCCCCAACCTGGCGCTGGCGCCGGATACCGTGACCGCGTTGCGCACGGTCACCGCAACCCCGCTTGACTGCCATTTGATGATCTCCGATCCGGACCGCTGGGCCGCCGGCTATGCCGAGCGGGGCGCGGCCAACGTCACGATCCACGCTGAGGCCGTCACCGACCTGCCCCGTACCACCGATGCCATCCGGGCGGCCGGCGCGCGCACCGGCCTGGCGGTGAAACCGGCTACTCCCGTCGAGCGTTACATCGATGACCTGCATCGCTTCGACCTGCTGCTGCTGATGACCATCGAGCCGGGGTTCGGGGGGCAGACGTTCATGGACGAGGTCCTGCCGAAGATCACGGCGGCGCGGCGGCTGCTGGACGACCGCGGCCTCGATCTGTGGCTGCAGATCGACGGTGGGGTCAATGCCAACACCGTCGAGCGGGCCGCCGAGGCCGGGGTCGATGTCTTTGTCGCCGGCACCGCCGTCTATGGCGCGGACGATCCCGCGGCAGCGGTTGAATCGTTGCGGGCGCAGGCGCTGCGGGCGTCGCCACGGCTGGTCGCGCCCGGCGTGCCGACAACCTGACCGCCATGCCAGCGGGCGGCGGGCGGTGCCGGCCGCGCCCGGCGGTGCCTGGTGCTTCGCACGGATTCCGCGCGCCCATGCGGCTTTCATGTGCAAGACTCGGGCAGGTAGTTGTAGCAGCACGCGCGCTCCGGGGTCGGTGAAACTCCGAGCCGGCGGTGACAGTCCGCGACCCGTCCGCAGCCAGCGGCCGGTGGACCCGGTGAAATTCCGGGACCGACGGTGAAAGTCCGGATGGGAGGACGCGCGCGGGCGTGTGCCGTCCGGCGGTTATCACCGTCGCGCACGGTCCGTCTGGCGCCTGTGCGCTGGCGGCGTCCCGCGTGCTTACCCCTTGTCTCGGACGTGGTGCCGACACAAGGGGGAACACCAGGAATGTTCACCGGCATCATCGAGGAACTCGGCGTCGTCGCGGCCGTCGAGCCGCGCCCGGCCGCCGCTCGGCTCGTCATCAGCGCGGCCAGGGTGCTCGAGGACGTCAGCGAGGGCGCGTCCATTGCGGTCAACGGGGTCTGCCTGACCGTCACCCGCTGGTTTTCCCAAGGCGACGGGCAGGCCTTCGCCGCCGATGTCATGCAGGAGACCCTCACCCGTTCGGCTCTTGGTGGACTGTCCGTCGGGGACGCCGTCAACCTCGAGCGCGCGGTGCGCCTGGCCGATCGCATCGGCGGCCACCTCGTGCAGGGGCATGTGGACGGCGTCGGTGTGGTGGTTGACCGACAGCCGAGCACCGCTGTGCCGGCCGCCGGCAGCGCCACGGAAGATGATCGAGCCGCCGGTGGCGGGGCGGTGCCCCAGTGGGAGATCGTGCGTATCAGCCTGCCGCCGGGCCTGGACCGCTACCTCGTCGAGAAGGGGTCCATCACGGTTGACGGCGTCAGCCTGACGGTGGTTGATGTCACCGCGGCGACGGCGTCGACACCACCCTCGTTCACCGTGAGCCTGATCCCGACGACGTTGCGGACGACCACCCTCGGCCGCCGCGTGGTGGGGGAGCGGGTCAACCTCGAGGTCGACGTGCTGGCGAAGTACGTCGAGAAGCTCACCGCCGCGCGTGACACGACCGGCGTGGGGCAGCCCCTCATCCCCACCGCCACGATTCGGAGCGGAAGCGAACAACTGTCATGAGCACATCCCTGGCAGCCAGTGACACAGGCCTGGCCTCCATCGAGGAGGCGGTGGCGCAGATCGCCGCCGGCCGGCCCGTCATCGTCGTCGACGACGCGGACCGCGAGAACGAAGGCGACCTGATCTTCGCGGCCGAGCTGGCCACCCCGGAGCTGTTGGCGTTCACGGTCCGCTACACCTCAGGTGTGATTTGCGCACCCATGGACGGGGCTGACGCCGACCGGCTGGATCTCGGCCAGATGGTCCCGCGCAACACCGATCGGATGGGTACCGCGTTCACCGTCTCCGTCGATGCCCGCGACGGGGTGACGACCGGTATCTCAGCCGCTGACCGGGCACGTACGATCAGGCTGCTGGCCGATCCCGCGACCACCGCCGCGGACCTCACCAAGCCCGGCCACGTGTTCCCCCTGCGGGCCAAGGCCGGCGGCGTGCTGCGCCGCCCCGGCCACACCGAGGCGGCAGTGGATCTGGCCCGGCTGGCCGGGCTGCGTCCCGCCGGAGCCATCTGCGAGATCGTCAACGACGACGGGAGCATGGCCCGGCTGCCGGAACTGATGAAGTTCGCCGCCGAGCACGGGCTGTTAGTGATCTCGATTGCCGACCTGGTGGCCTACCGGCGCCGTAGTGAGCGGCACGTCGAGCGGGTCGCCGAGGCGGCGATCCCGACCCGTCACGGGGAGTTCCGGGCGTTGTGCTACCGCAGCGTCATCGAGGACATCGAACATGTGGCGCTGGTCAAAGGCGACATCTCCGGCGGCCGTGACGTGCTTGTGCGGGTGCACAGCGAATGCCTGACCGGGGACATCTTCGGATCGCGGCGCTGTGACTGCGGGACGCAGCTCGACGCCGCGTTGCGCATGATCTCGCTGGAGGGCAGGGGCGTGGTGCTCTACATGCGGGGGCACGAGGGCCGGGGCATCGGTCTCATCCACAAGCTCCGGGCATACCAGCTACAGGACGCCGGGCACGACACCGTCGACGCCAACCTCGCTCTCGGGCTGCCCGCCGACGCCCGCGACTACGGCACGGGCGCCCAGATCCTGGTGGATCTCGGGGTTCGGACGATGCGCCTGCTGTCCAACAACCCGACCAAACGGGCCGGGCTCGAAGGCTACGGCCTGGAGATCGTCGAGCGGGTCGCGCTGCCGGTGAACTTCACCCCCGAGAACCTGCGCTACCTCACCACCAAAAGGGACCGGATGGGACATGATCTGCCGGGTCTGCCGAAAGCGGCCGGAGCCTGTGCCGATGTCCCGCACCATCGGGTCCCGCCGGCCGGAGCCGCGGACACCGATCTGGTGATGGCGGACGTGTGCCAGGGAGAGCCGGCGTGAGCGGCACCGGCTCGCCGTCGGCACCCATCCCCGATGGCGCGGGTCTGCGGCTGGCCGTGGTGGCGGCCCGGTGGCACGGTGAGATCACCGATGCCCTGCTGGACGGGGCCCTGCGGGCAGCCAAGGATGCCGGCGTCGCCGCACCGGTGGTGGTCCGGGTACCCGGCGCGGTGGAACTCCCCGTCGTCGCCGCGGCGCTCGCCGCCAGTCACGACGCGGTGGTGGCGTTGGGAGTGGTGATCCGCGGCGGTACCCCGCACTTCGACTACGTCTGCCAGTCGGTGACCGCCGGACTCACCCGGGTCGCTCTCGACACCGGTGTCCCGATCGGCTTCGGCGTCCTGACCTGCGACACGGTCGAGCAGGCACGGGACCGCTCCGGGCTGCCCCCGGCCACGGAGGACAAAGGGCGGGAGGCCGCCTTCGCCGCGCTGGAGACCGCGAAGATCCTGC
>NZ_CAKJTO010000160.1:0-7922 GCF_917627405.1 Protofrankia sp. Cj5 | reverse complement strand
CGCGGGATCTCCAGCGCCCATCCCGTCCTCGACCTTGATAAGAGCGAAATTCTTGTCAAGCTTGACCGTGACGAGTGCACCATCGGCCTTCTTCATGTGTGCCTCGTACGGGGCATCACCGGCGTCGGTTTCGACCCGGTAGACCGTGCCACCGGGAACGGCCTGCAGTGCCGTCGCACGCGCCTTCTCCGCGTCAGTGCCGGTCAGCTGTTTCTCGTCACCGCGTACCGGCGCCGCACCATCCCAGCCCTTGGACTGATCTTTATTCCGAGGCTGACCACCGGAGTTACCGGTGGCCGCTGGGGTGGCGGAACCGGTGTCCGCCGCGGCGGTCACCGCGGAAGAGGGAGTCTCGGTCGAAACGCTGGGGCGCACCTGCGACATACCTGTCGGACGCTCCGATGGATCAGCCGCCGTCCGCTGCGCCGGACCCCTACCGTTACACCGGGCCCTTACGGAGCCAGCGGGAAGCGATCGCATCCGGGTCGCTGGCAACGGATATGCTCACCACCGTCGGCGCCAGCCACCGGTACGGTTGGTGTGACCGGCGCGCCGGTCACGGGGCGGTAGCTCAGTCGGTTAGAGCAGCGGACTCATAATCCGTCGGTCGTGGGTTCGAGTCCCACCCGCCCCACTCAGATCGCCTGCGGCACAGGCACTTCTTATCACGTGGCCAGGCGCCCGAGGCGCTGAACCCCACGTTTACCCCACGGTTTCGATCCTTGTCGTCACCGGTCGATGTTTCTCGATGGCGCGCGTCAGCGGACCCGGACGGAGTCACCGACACCCGTTATGTGACCTCCGTCGCTCCGTTGGAGACCGGGGTTCCACCTCCCGGCACGGGCCGGGGCGCGGACAGCGGGTGGCGCTCTGCCTGCGCCCGGATTGTCCCGTCCAGGATGCTTGTGACGGCTTACAGGCCTAGGGTGGCGGTGACGGAGAGCCTCAACTCTGGACGGGACCGTGAGTCTGATCGCGTTGGTGCGCCCGGCCGCCTGTCCGCGTTCCATGGACCGGGACCGGTCCTGCGCGGTCCTCTCGGTCGCCCCCTGTCGTCCCTTCTGCGCCTGTCTCGCCTGGTAGGACGCCGTGGCCTGGAAGGAGTCTGACGCCCGCATGGCGGCGTTCGACGTACTCGCGCGGCTCGGGGTCGGGACCCCACCGGATCTGGACCTTCTCCGGTTCGGGGAGAACGCGCTTTACGCGTACCGGGAGCGTGGCCTCGTGCTCCGGGTGGCACGCCCGCAGACCCGGGTCGAGCAGGTCGCGCGGACGGTGGAGTTCGTGGTGCGTCTCGCTGCCCGAGGGATGGAGGTAACCGAACCCGCCGCCGTCTCCGGCCTCCGCCAGCCGGTCGTCACGTCGACGGGTGTCGTGGCCCTGTGGGTGTACTACGAGATCGACGCGGGCTGCCGGGTGACACCGCGGGAGTTGGGCGGGCTGCTCCGCCATTTTCACGATCTCGCCATCCTGGAAAAGGATCTTGTCGAGCCGTGGGAACCCTTCGCGCTCATCAGCGCCCGGCTGGACGGCGCGCGCCGGGACGGTATCGGACAGGATCTCGTCGATCCCTGTGGGGTGCCAGAAGTCGGCTTCGGCCCGTGAGCTGGGGTGATGCGACGGTGCGGCGGCCGGCATGATGGTCAGCCATGTTCGTACGCCTGCTTTATCTGATCTTCGTGCGGGTGTGTGGCTGGCTGGTTCTCCTCGCTCGTTCGTCGGCGTCCAAGGACATCGAGTTGCTGGTGCTGCGCCATGAGGTCGCGGTGCTACGTCGTACCCAGCCGAAGCCGCGGTGGGACTGGGTGGACCGGGCAGTCCTCGCCGCACTGATCAGGCTTCTCCCCACGGCGCTGCGAGCGCTCCGGCTGGTCACGCCCGGCACCGTCCTACGGTGGCACCGCCGTCTGATCGTAGGGAAAGGGACCCATCCCCAGCGGATGGGTCGGCCACCGGTCGGCACGCAGATCGTGACCCTCATCGAGCGGCTCGCGACCGAGAACACGACGTGGGGCTACCAGCGGATCCCCGGCGAGCTGCTCAAGCTCGGTCACCGGGTGCGTGCATCCACGATCCGCCGGGTCCTGAAGACCCTCGGTCTGCCACCAGCTCCGCACCGGCAGACCGACACGACATGGCGGCAGTTCCTGCGTACACAGGCGTCCACGATGCTGGCCATGGACTTCTTCCCTGTGGACTGCGCGGTGACGCTGCGGCGTCTGTCCTGTTTCTTCGTCATCGAGGTCGGCTCCCGCGCCGGCGCCGCGCTCCGGTGCGGCTCGGCCCTTGGCGGGACGGGAGCCCAGGGGCCGAGGTCCGGTGAGCCGGGGATCGTCGAGTCGCCCTTCGGCAGGCCGGGGGCCGGTGGGTCACTCGGCTGGCGGGCGGCGAGTCTTCTGACCGCCGACCGCCGGCCGGAGGGCGCCCGGGGCGCGCTGGGACGAACGCCGAACCGGGACGAACGCCGAACCGGGACAGACGCCGGACTGGGACGGACGCCGAACCGGGACGGACGTGAGGCAGAGGTCAGTTCACCGTGGCGAACCTGTTGTTGAACTCGGTCGCGTCGCCCTGCAGGGCGTGGCTGTGCTCACCGTGCACCGACACGGGCACCTCTCCGACGACCGTCACCCGCTTGACCTGGCGGGGAACGGTGCCGTAATCGGCGCTGGCGTAGTGCTGGGTGAGACGGTTGTCCCAGATGACCAGATCGCCGGTCTCCCACTTCCACCGCACGGTGTTCTCGGCGCGGGTGATCTCCTCCTGGAAGATTTTCCTCAGCGCCTCGAACGTCGAGGAGCTGAACCCGATGAAACCGCGGGCGAAGCCGCCGAGCAGCAGGGACCGCTCACCGGTCTCGGGGTGCACCCGGACCAGCGGGTGCCGCGTCTTGTAGATCGTCGGCAGGAAGCCGTTCCCGAACCGGGAGGGGTCGAGGTTCCTGAGCCGCTCAATCCGCTCGTGGGACTCGGCATAGTCGAAGTCGTTGGTGTGCAGCGTCCACAGCTGGTCGGCCAGCTCGCGCAGCTCCGGGCGTAGCGCGGTGTACGCACTGGCGGTGTTGGCCCAGATGGTGTCGCCGCCCACGTCCGGAATCCGCAGTCCACGCAGCACGGAGAACGACGGCGGCTGCACCACGAACGTCACGTCGGTGTGCCAGACGTTGGCGCGCTCGACCGACCTGCTGTAATCGAGGTCGAAGACCTCCGAGTCGGGGGCGACGTTCGGGTGCCCCTGGGTGATCGGGCCGAGGCGGCGGGCGAAGGCCACCTGCTCGTCGTCGTCAAGGTGATCCTGGCCGCGGAAGAACAGCACCTTGTGCGCCAGCAGGTTGGCCCGGATCGCCGCGATCACGTCGTCGGGCAGGTCTCCGGAGAGCCGCAGTCCGCTGATCTCGGCGCCGATGTTGCCGGTCAGTTGCCGTCCGTCCAGTGCGGTGAGCGTGGTGGTCATCGTTCTCCTTCTTGATGTCGCCTCGTGAGTCGGTCGATCGGTCGGGTCGGGCGCGAGGGTGACGCGGGGGCTTGGCTGGTCGTCTCAGTTGCTGGTGGTGTCCGTGACGCCGAGGCTGGCCAGCAGCCGCCGGCGGAGTGCGACGAGCGCCGGGTCGGCCTTGTCGCGGGGTGCGGGGACGGCGACCGGGGTGTTGAGGACGAACCTCCCGTCCGCCATGACGAGGACGCGATCGGCGAGCTGGATCGCCTCCTCGACGTCGTGGGTCACCAGCAGCACCGCCGGGTTGTGCCGCTGCCACAGCCCGCGCAGCAGCGCGTGCATGCGGATTCGGGTCAGGGCGTCGAGGGCGCCGAATGGCTCGTCGAGCAGCAGCAGCCCCGGTTCACGGACCAGAGCCCGGGCCAGCGCCACCCGTTGGGCCTCGCCGCCAGAGAGGGTCTTGGGCCAGGCCCGGGTGTGGCCGGCCAGACCCACCTCCTCCAGCGCCGCCAGGCCGCGGGTGCGGGCGTCGTCGGTCCCCAGCCCGAGGATGACGTTGTCCAACACCCGGGCCCACGGCACCAGACGGGCGTCCTGGAACACGACCGATCGGGCCCGGGGGACCCGGATCTCGCCGTGGACCTGCCGGTCGAGACCGGCCAGCGCCCGCAGCAACGTGCTCTTGCCGGTCCCGCTGCGACCGAGCACGGCGACGAACTCCCCGGCACGCAGCCGCAGGTCGGCGCCGTCGATGACGGCCCGGCCGCCGAAGCGCCGGGTCAGAGCGGTGACCTCGACCACGGTCGGCGCCTCGCCGCCGGCCGGGACCGCCTCGCTGGCCAGATCCACCGGCGTCAACGGATCGACGACCGCTTCCGCGATGGGGTGCACCGCTCGGGTCACCTGCTCGGTTGCCATGTCAGCGCCACGCGTTCGATTCCACGTACCAACAGGTCGGAGACGAGCCCGAGGACGGCATAGGTGGCCAGGCCGACCAGGATCACGTCGGTCTGGTAGAAGGCCTGCGCCTGGACGATGAGATACCCGATTCCCTCACGGGCGTTGATCTGCTCGGCGAAGACCAGCAGTAACCAGGAGACACCGAAGGCCAGCCGCAGACCGACGAGGAAACCGGGCAGCGCGCCCGGTATCACGAGCCGGCGGATCATCGCGAGGCGACCCAGGTCGATCACCCTGCCCAGCTCCAGCATTCTCGGGTCGATGCCGCGGACCGCGTGGTAGGTGTTGATGTAGGTCGGGAAGACGACGCCGAAAACGATCAGCGAGATCTTCGCCGTCTCACCGAGGCCGAACCAGACGATGATGAGCGGCTGCAGGCCGATGATCGGTATGAAGCGCAGCATCTGCATCGAGGTGTCCACGACGTCGTCGCCAAGCCGGGTCAGCCCGGCGGCCAACGCCAGCACGACGCCGATGGGAAGCCCGACAGCCAGGCCGATCAGCACGCGGTGCAGCGAGACCCAGATCGCGGACGGCAGGGAACCGTCCGCGATCCTGTCCCAGGCCGATCCCCACACCGCCGACGGGCCGGAGAGGGTCTCATCGGTGGTGACGCCGGTGCTGTAGAGGATCTGCCACAGGGCCACGAGCAGCACGACCCCGAGCAGCCGCTCGGCCCGTCGGAGCCGGCCCAGCCATGCCAGCGCGGCCCGCGGCCCGTGCCGGTCCGTCACCTGGGCCGCCTCGGCGCCCAGAGTGGGCAGCGAGACGATCTCGGATGTCGTGACCGTCACGACGAACTGCCTCGCGTCGGCACGGCGCTGCTCCGCACGGCGCTGCCCTGGGCGGCGAGCACGGTCGCGTTGTACAGCGAGGTGAACTCGGCGGCGGTGTCCACCTTCGACGGGATCTCACCGGCCTGCGCGAAGAGGTCCGCGAGGTTCTGCTGTGCGGGGAGCAGGTCACCGGGAAGCGCGAAGAAGGCGCTCGGGCCGGCCGCTGCCAGGAGCCGCTCCCCGAGCGCCTGCGGCAGCTTGTACTGGTCCACGTACGTCGCCTTGGAGACCTCGGGGACGTGGGAGTTCTCCCAGTTGACGGCCTTCACGAACCGTGCGACGTAGTCACCGATCGCCGCCGCTTTGGCTGGATCCTTCAACGCGCTCTCGGAGGCGATGAGAAAGTTCGTCCGGAGCGCCAGGTTGTTGCCCGGGACCGGAATCTGCGGCGCCGTGGGGTTCTTGGCCAGGTAGGCGGAGTCCAACGGCTGTGACGTGATGACCGAGTCCATCTCCCCCGCCTGCAGCGCCTGCACGAGCTGCGTCGCCGCGAGGTCGACCGGCTTGACGTCCTTCAGACTCAGGCCCGCGCTCTGCAGCCCGAGCAACAGAACGGACTCCAGGCTCGTGCCCTTCTGGTATCCGACGGACTTTCCTTTCAGGTCCGCCCACGTCGTGATGTGTCGGTCCGGGGCGGCGAGAAGAAGCTGCGACCCGTTCGTCGTGGCATAGGCCGCGATGCCGACCACCTTCTGCCGGGCGGCCTGGGCGAAGATCAGCGGTGCGTCGGCGATCCAGCCGACGTCGAGCTTCCCGGCCTGGAACGCCTGAAGCATCGGCGGCCCGCCCACGAAGTTGGAGTAGGTCACCGAGTAGGGCAGGTTCTTGTCCTGCCCGGCGAGCCTGAGTGGCGTCTCCAGCACGGTGAGCTGATCGGCGACCCGCAGTGAGGTGCCCGCGGGGCTGTCGGCCGTGGCTCCCGACGTTCCGCCACCGCACGCGGTGATGATCAACATGGCTGCGCCAAGGAGGAGAGCAGGGATCGTGCGTGACCATCTCATACGAAGGTGGACTCCTCTTGGGCGTGGGCGGCCAGTTCCGCGGGGCGCAGTTCCAAGACACATCGTCTTATCCTCACCAAACCTAGAGAATTGGTGAAGAAGGCGCAACGCGCGAACTATGGTTCGCCCATGCGCTTTGCGTGACGGTGTGGATGCGTTGCGAACAACCCTTCGCCGTGGCCGACCGGTCCCACTCGGGCGCTCGCGCGCGGCCAGGTCGCGTGCGCGGGGGGTGACGCCGCGGCGCATACTGTCGCGTATGTTCTTTTCTGGCTCCGCCGCGGACCAGGGCCTGAACTTCGTGGGTATGCCTCGCCGGGGCGCTCGTCGAGGGCCCCGGCCCACCGCCACCGCGCTCGCCGTCTGACCGAGACATCGGTCGGCGTTCGGCAGACCACGACCTTGCTTCCGCGAATGGACACCGGAACAGTGCAGACCGAAGACGGAACGTCCGCTGCGATTCTCCGCGCGGCGGAGCGGCTGTTCGCGGAGCGCGGCTTCGAGGTCTCACTCCGGGAGATCGGCAGGAGCGCGGGCCAGCGGAACAACTCCGCGGTGCAGTACCATTTCGGCACCAGGGACCGCCTGATTGAGGCCCTGTACGCCTATCGGATGGTGCCGATCAACCGCCGCCGGCTCGCGCTGATAGAAGAGGCGTGTGCGGATGGTCGCAAACTCGATCTTGAACAGATCATTGATCTCGGTATTCAACCCCTGGCGGAGCATGTTCTCGCCCACCGCGGATCGAGCAGTTATGCGCGTTTCGTGGCCCGGCTTGTTCTGAGTGGCGACTCGCTGGTGCCGACGGGCCGGGACTTCACCGAGGGCCTCCGGCTCCTGTCCGTCCTGAGCAAGGACGTCATGCCGGAGCTGACCGAGGAACGGGAGTTCCTCCTGGCCCTGTTCACCGCCACGGCCATGGCGAACCTGGAACTGCGCTGCGAGGACCGTTCGTTCACGGACGAGCAGGCGCGGGAAGTCCTGGCCGAGCTCAGGACCGCGGTGATCGCCATGATCACGGCCCCGAGGGCCGGATAGAGAGCACCCCACCGCAATGTTGGCCGACGCTCAGGATGCCTGACGACGGCAGGATGATCGAACGCCCCGTCCCGGGGATCCGGGCGGGGGACTGTCAACTTTCCGGCTCTGGGGACTGTCAGAAGATTTTCCGGTAACTACCAGCAATGGGGCCTTCGCCTGCGGAAACGGCCCGCTGGCGCTGGGTGTTACACCGTTGCTCGGGCACTCCCCCGCGGAAAGGCTCGACCTGGCCGAGGGCACCTTGCCGGGGGCGTTGAAGGACGTGCACGCGCTGCTGGCCCCGCTGGAGACCGCGTCGTCGGCCGGAAGAACTACTACGGCGCGCAAACCGAATGGGCCGCCCACCTGGCCGCCCGGGTCTGGACCCGCACCGCCACCGCCGAACGCAACGGCTACGAACCCCTCGCCTACCTGACCGGATACCTGAATCCCTGCGCCGCCGCCGGGGGCAAGCCACCCGAGGGCATGGCACTGGAACGGTTCTTCGTCTGGCTACCCGATCCCGGGGACACCGCCGGCAGCCGAGACCCCGACGGGCCCGCGCCCTAACCCCGTTCGACAGCCGACACGAACCCGACCGGCAACGCCGGCCGGGTGCTCGGTGTGTCCTCCCACGGCATCACCGAATACTTACATTACGGGACCCGGG
>NZ_CAKJTO010000159.1:0-7954 GCF_917627405.1 Protofrankia sp. Cj5 | reverse complement strand
CCTCGGGCGGGAGCACCCGGCCTCCTGACCCGTGCTGATACCGATCAGCGGGCGGCCCGAGCCAGTCAGCGCGGGCGTCTTACGACGGCTTCCGAAACACGCCCTAACGCCCCAGGAGCGGTCCGAACTCCGCATCCCAGTTGATCAGATCAGGCTCCATCTCAGCCGGAACGGTCGTGTAGGTGTGGCGCAGGAAGGCGGCGACCCGCTGCGACGGGAGTTCCAGGTCCGCCCGGCCGGTCGGACTCGTCAGCGTCAGCGCCGTGATCCGCGGTCTGTCACCGTGGGCCGGCCGGACCCACACGTCTCCCATGTCAGCCGGCTGAGGGCCGCCTGCCGCGAGCAGGTCGCGCGCGAACGTCCACCTGACGGTCTCGCCGGCCGCCACCCGAATGACGAGTGTGATCGCGATGGGGTCGGCGGGATCGAAGATCATATAGCCGGTCAGCGGCAACCGTTCACCGTTGTCCGTGACCAGGGCGATGGGCAGGTCACGGCTGATTTCCTTTGCCGCGGATGACCGATGGCGGGGCATCTCGACCGTCCTCGTCTTCGTCCTTGTCCATGTCGTGGGCTGTTCTGCGCTCGCCTGACCAATTCTGTCCGCACGCACCGCGCCGATCATGAGACAGCCGGTCAGCGTTGGCAGGAGGAACGGACTCCTGCGTCTGGTCCGACCGGCGGAACCTCACCGTCGTGTCACGCACGGCTTCGGCTCCATCGCCCGTGCCGAGGCGGACGAGGTCAGCGACGTCGATCTGTTGGCCGGCCTCGCTCCCGGGCGAGGGCTGTTCGATCTCGGGGATTCATCAGCGACGCCGAGGCGGCGCTGGACGTCCACGTCGACGTGACCACGGTGGCTGGGCCGCGGTCGCGGCTACGGGCGGGTTCTCGCTGAAGCCGTCGAGTTGTGAAGCCCGACGACGAGCGCCTCCGCGGCGTCGTGGGCCGGGCCGTTCGCAACCAGCCCGCCCGGTGCCAGACCGCCGACGAGGAGCGCCGTGAGGGCGGCGGTCACCGCCCACAGTTCGCGTCGTGTGAGGTCAGGCTCGCCGACGTGGTCGCGCCGTCCGGTGTATCCGGTGAAGAACCAGCGTGCGACCGTTGCCCCGTTGGCCGCCGTCGCGACGACCAGCGCCAGCATCGGCAGCGGTGACGATTCGCGGATTCCCTCGATGAGGAGATCTTCACCGACGAATCCCACCGTGGCCGGGAAGCCGGCGACGGCGAGCCCGAGGAGCAGGAAGGCGACGGCGAGTTTCGGGGTGCGGGCAAAACTGCCACCGGCTCCGGTGCTGCCGATGGGCCCTCGGCGGGCCTCGGTCGCCGACAGCACCATCAGGACACCGGCCATCCCGATGGCGTAGACCTGCCAGGCCAGAATTGCCCCGGCCACGGTCGTCGGTGACGCGTCCGCGATGCCGCACGCGACGATCCCCGAGACGCTGACGGCCAGGGCGCTCAGTCCGCGCCGGGCGTCGGGCTGGACGAGCCCGAGCAAGCCGCCGAGCAGCGCGGACACGGCGCCGGTCACGAGCAGCCCGGTCCCGGGCGCTGGTATGCCGCCGGCAAGGAGCAGCATCGGAGCGGTAGGAGCGGTCAGGAACACGACGACCAGGCCCATGGGCGCGGACTCCACCAGGCCGGAGATCCACAGGTGTAGGGGCAGCAGACCCAGCCGGACGGTGACGGCGGCGACGATCGCCGCGGTGCCGATCGTGCCCGCCCATCCCGGCGCGCCGTGGACAGCGAGGACGATCACCCCGAAGGCGGCCAGCGTGATACCGAACACCTGGTGGACGGCGAACAGCCGAGCCGCCCCCCGCGGACCGAGACGGCCGCGTAGCTCATGGCACGTCGCGGCGGAGGCCAGCGCCCACAGGGCCACGATGACGGCCGGCTCGCCGGTCGCGGTCGTCGCGAGCCCGCTGGCGAGCACCACCAGCACGTGGGTGAACGTGCTGGTGGTGTGTGTACGCATCGGTGCCAGCGCGACGGCGAGGAGACCGGCCAGCGCCGTGGCGACCGGCGTCCACCGGGCCCAGCCCGCCGCCAGGGTGGCCGCCGTGTGGACGCCGGCGTCGGTCAGCGCGTCGTCGACGAATCCGGCCAACGGGACGCAGCCGACCGTCACCGCGAGTGCGGCCCCTGCCCAGGCTGTCGCGTGGGCCCGTGCTCGCCGCGCGTCGAGGCGTCGGCGGGCGAGATCGCCGGCGCCGAGCAGTGGCAGGACAGCGGCCAGCAGCGGGCCGAGCGCCACCGTCATCATCGTCCCCCGGCTGCGACATCGTCGGCTGGCGCGCTCTGGCCGGCCTGTTCGTGGACCGGCGCGCTCCCGCTGACGGGCCTGGGGGCCGCGGGGCCATGCGGCGCCGTGCCCAGCGCCCCCGTGCCGCGTGCCGCCGTTGTCTGTCTCGCCGCATGCCGGACGGCGGGGATGCTGACGGAGGGGCTGCCGCCTGTCAGGCCGAGGCGGGCCGTCTCGGTGGTCGTGCCGCCGCGCGCCCCGCCGATCCGGTCAGCCACGCGCCGCTGCGCCTGGTCGATGGCGTGCAGCAGCCGTGCGATCGGGGCGCCCAGCCGGCGCAGCCAGACGTCGAGGTAGCCGTGTCCCAGGGCGTACCGATACAGCGGGAGCTGCCAGCGGCCTGGGACGAGCCGTTCGAGATGCCGGCCGGTGTGCGGCAGCGTCCGTCCCATCGCCTGTTCGAGATGGTGCCGGTCGTGCAGCAGGCTCGGTGAGCGCAGGATCTGCGCGCCGCGTACCGCCGCGTGTCCCAGGATGTGGAGGGCGGCCAGCAGGTCCAGGCCCAGACCGATCTCGGCGACGATCAGCCCGACCTGCGTCATGGACGCGTAGGCCAGGGCGTTTTTGATGTCTGACTGCACGCGGCCGACGAGGGTGGCGTGCAGGGCGGTCGCGAGACCGAGGAAGACGACGACCGCGCGGGCCGCGGGTGCCGCGTCGAGCAGGGCGTGGCTGCGTAGCAGCAGGTAGGGGCCGAGGTGCACCGAGATCGCGCCGTAGCAGATCGCGCTGGACGGGGTGGGTCCCTCCATCGCCCGAGGCAGCCAGCCACTCGCCGGTACCAAGGCCGATTTGCCGACCACAGCCAGGAGCAGCAGCAGCGCCACGAGGGTCGCGCTGGCCGCCGAGCCCGGCACGGGGAGCTGCGCCCAGTCCGTGCGGCCAAGCTCACCGGTCCAGCTCGTCCAGCCTGTCGCCGGGACCGGTGGACCGACCAGGTCCACCGATGTGGCCGCGCCGGCCAGCAGCGCGGTCCCGGCGAGCAGCCCGACGTCGCAGGCGCGGTAGGTCAGGAAGGCGCGCAGTCCGTGCCGCACCGGTCCACGCCGTTCGTGGAAGAAGGCGATCAGCAGGGCCGAGGACAGCCCGACCAGCTCCCAGCCGACGAACACGACGGCCAGGCTTCCGGCGAGCACGACCAGTTCGGTCCCGGTGCCGAACAGCGTGAGCAGCAGGTAGAAGCGGAAGAACCCGGGCTCGCGGTGAAGGTATCGGCTCGACAGCGCGCCGATCAGCCCGATCAGCGTCGCCGCGGACAGCGCGAACGGGACGGACAGCCGATCGGCCACCAGGCGCCAGCGCCAGGCATGCCCGGACGACGCGAACCAGGTACCGAGCCGGACGTCGATCATGGCGCGCCCGGTCACCAGGAGGGCCAGACCGAGGACGGCCGTGGCGAGCGCGACGGCGCCGAACACGATGGCCACGACGGTGACCGTGGCCCGTTCCGACCGGCGGTGACCGAACCACAAGGCGAGGGCCTGCCCGGCGACTCCGGCGGCCGGCAGCGCGACCGCGGCCGGCAGCAACGCGGTGCCGACCGCGCTGTTCGCGCCCGTGGACAGCTGGGCTGTGAGCGTGTTCCTCATCCCGCGGGCCGCGCGTCGCCTGGCCGACCGCCAGCATGATCGTCGACAGCGAGGCCGGCTCGCGGCGAGCCGCCGGCCGCTGGCGGCGCGGTGAGAACCGCGGCGCACCCGAGATGCTGGCGATGGCCGGCGTAGTACTCCGCCGACCGGGTGACCACTGGCAGCGTGAGGTCCTCCGGCTGGTGCTGGCGGAACGTGCCGTCGACGTACAGCTGGAGGTCGGGTCTCCGCGGGTTCCAGGCGGCGAGCTGGATCCACCCGCCCGTGACGAGTCTCGCCAGCCCCGGATTCTCGCGCAGCAGGCGGGCGAGGAGCTCGGGGGTGGCCTCGGCGATCACGAGCAGGCGCATCGGCTCGTGGATCTCAACCATCTGCCAGGGCAGGCCGGTGCGAAGGTCGGAGGCGTGCCCGTCCATGACGCCGACCATCGCGGTGATGTTGTGCGGCAGCTTCGTACCGCTGCCGTAGCCCACCGGATCGACGGAGCTGAAGTAGTACTCCAGGTTGATCCCCGCGCCGACCGGCCCGGCCGACAGCAACAGCCGCGCAAGCACCTCGCCATCCGGATCCGTCGTCGGATCATAGGAGACGAGAAAGGCACGGCGGTCCAGATACAGCCCGCGGGTGCGGGACCGGCGTCCGATCACACAGACGGCGTTCGTGGCGTGCCCGTACTCCGGCCGTGGCTGGCCGATGTCGCGGGCATGCTCCTGGACGTGGGCCAACGCCTGGTCGGCGTCGATGTCGGTGGGCGCGGACTCGAAGCGCCGGCACCGTTCCCGCGCGTCCAGCCGGCGGGCCGCGTCCATAGCCTCCTGGAGCCGGCTCAGGGCCGGGCGGAACCGGCCTGGCACACGATCGACGTCAAAGTAGTCGATCGACTCGTCGCACGTGTTGTGGTAGGCGCCGAGGAACCAGATGCTCGCATCCAGGTGGATGCCCCGCTGGGCGAGCGCGTCGCGCACCCGGGGGTGGTTGGCCATCGCGGCGAAGGCCCGGGCGTTTGGCCCACCCTGGCCACCGCCGGTGGCACCGCAGTCGTGGGCGGCTTCGTGGGGGTTGTTCAGGCTGGACGATCCGTGACCAGCGATCAGAACGAGCTGCTCCGTGCCTGAGCCCGCCTGCGCGGCGGCCGTCGCCCCAGGCATCGTGGCACCTGGAGGCGTTGCCGGGAAGATGCCACTCAGGCCGATGGTGGTCAGCATCGTGTCGACGATGTCGGTCATCTCCGCGACGGTGTAACCCAGCCGCAGCGGCGCTGATCCGACCCCGGGCACCAGCGCGCCGGATGCCGTGCTCGAGGGCGTGTCCGAGAGTGCGCCCGGCGCCGCCAGCACCGGGTTGTCAGCGGCATGCTCGGCGTCCTCGGGGCATTCGAGGACGAGTCTGCTGCGCGGCCGCGGCGCCACCGTGTGGTGGACATGACGCGCCCAGTGTTCGGCCGTCCGCGGGAACAGGCAGCGGCTGACGAGCGGCACGGTCGAGGCCAGACCGGCGAGGATGGTCAGGGCCGCACCGCGGCCGAGGGTTCCGCGGGCCGTCGACAGCAGGTGCCCGACGTGTCCATAACGGCGCATCGCGCGGCGGTAGGCCGCGTGCTCGGTCTCGTCCACGGCCCGCTCCACGATCAGATGGCCTGGTGTGATCGTGACCGGGCACAGCGCACGCGGACGGACGTCGTCCAGGCCCTGGTAGGCCATGGCCACGCCGAAGAAACCGGCCGCGCCGTAGGTACGCACCGCCGGGCAGTGCTCCTCGAGGTGCCGGCGCAGCGACTCCTCCCGCTCGTCCATACAGAACACGGCGTGGAAGGCCGTGTGCGGCACGGCGGGCTCGGCAGGCGCAGCGGAATTCCGGCTGTGGGTGGACAGCGCGTCCAGGATGGTCATCCGGTATCGGCGTTCATACGCCTGGTGCAGCAGCCAGCGTCGTCGTCGCTCGTCGAAATCGGCGACAGCCCGCAGCCAGGCGCTGGCCCACCGGTCCTCGGTGAGCAGACCGAGATCGACGTCCATCAGCTGGGCCAGCACGAACGCCTCGTACACCAACGCCGTGTCCATACCCGTGTGATCGATGGTATGGACAGCGGACGGCGGCGGAGCGTGCGTCTCGCGGCCGGGTTCCCCGGGCTCAGCCCCAGCTACGGGCGCATCCGAGCCGGTCACCACCGGCGTGGCGGCCAGCGCGGTGCCAGCGGTCGCCGTGGCGGGCGGCGGGGGCTGCGGGGGCTGTGGGATCGGGGCAAGGGAGCCGAGATCGGCCGGCTCGGCCCCCGGGCCGACACGTACGGTCAGCACATACCGGGTGGCGAACACCTTGAGCAGGAGCTGCACGGCGAGGAAGTCAACGAGCCGCGCGGGGGACGGCTGCGTCGGAACCCGGTCGGGCCGGATCTCGAACTGGCGTACCATGCCGGCCCAGCCGCGCAGGGACAGCAGGTTCGCCTGGATCGCCGCAGGCCAGGCCGACTCGGGCAGCTGCAAGGCGCGAAGCGCCCACACCACGGTCCGCGTCGCCGTCCATCCCTGCGCCGCCTGCTCGCGAAGAACCACATCGAGGCCGCGCCAGACCGGGTCGGGCCGATCAATGGGCAGGCCGAACAGCCGCCGGAAAACGCCCAACAGGCCGTCCGCGCGGTCCGGCATCCGCCAGTACGCAATGCCTTGATCAAGAAAAGCGGAACACAACCGAATCAGCACCGGATGCACGAACTCATCCGTGTCCACGCCCAGGAGACGCAGGATCTGGTCGCGGCGCCGCGCCGGTGCCGCGACGGCGGGTGCCGGTGGACGTTGGCGTTCCAGGGCGTCCCAGACCTCCGCCAGCAGCCGGGCCTTGGGCGTCGGCTGACCGTGCGGCAGCGTCTGGCCAGGTCCTGCCCGCCGGATGCGCCCCCATCGCGCGGCGGTCCGGGTGGCCCCGCGCCGGGACGAACTCCGCGCCGATTCCTGGTGGCCTGGGCTGGCACAACGCGGTCCGCGACGGCCGGTCGCGAGGCGGCGGGTCCCAGCCGGGCGCTGGCTCTCCGAACCTCCGGGCGCCGGCAGGCCAGCGGCAGCGGCAGCGGGGAAAGCAATGGCGTCCTGGCCACCACCACCGGGTGACTCGAAGATCCGTCCAGCCTGGCGCCGGAGCGCGGCCCGGCGGGCGTCGTCCACCAGCGGGTGACAGCGATGACGGACGTCGTCCTCATCCACCAGCCAGCGCAGCCCGGCGCCGTGCGGGATCTCAAAAAGGGTGGTCAGACGGCGGAACCGGAACTCGGCCACAGTCGGCCCGCCGGGCACCACCTCGACGCCGCCGTCACCCTCGTCATGGGGGCCGAGAACAGCGCGTATGTCGTCCTCGCGGATCCGGCCGCCGCGCAGGTGCTCGGCGAACGCCTGCTCGGTCTGGAAAGGCTGCGTTCCCAGCACCTCGGAAGCACGGAGAACGGCCTCCTGAAAGGGGAGATCCTCGAATGCATGCAACGTGTTGTGATGCACGAAGAAGCTCAGCGGCGCTTGCTCAGGAAGAAGGTGCGCGACATCGTCCAGGATATCGGCAACGAGGGACTCCGGCTCGGCCCACGATTCGCTCGCCGCCTGGGCCGGGAACGGAACCGCCTGACCCGCCGCGTCCATCGGTGTGGTCGTCGTCTCCGTTGCCGTCTCCGTTCCTGCCGCCGCCTGAGTGTGGGCACGATAGCTTTGGGCGCGACAGAGCCCGCGCCACCACGCATCGCTCGCCGGACACCGACGAACCGTCCGCAACGACGGCCACACCTGGTTGTGATCCTCTGTAGAGAGTAGCCGGCGCCGGCCTGCCACGGTCAGGGCGTTGGCTGCGGTTGGCTCAGCGGTGGCAGTGGGCCCCAGGTCTCGGCCGGCAACCGGATGAGTTCGCCTCCGCGGGGGACCTGCCAGCCGAGCCACCGCCACGCCCCGCGCGTCGCCCCGAGTAGATGCCCGTCAGGGGCGGACCAGACCGCGAGTTCGCCCTGGGGAAGCTGCTCCAGGCGCCAACCGACCGGGTGACCGCTCAACGCGTCCCAGATCCGCGCTGTGCCGTCGGCGCC
>NZ_CAKJTO010000158.1:0-8073 GCF_917627405.1 Protofrankia sp. Cj5 | reverse complement strand
CGGCGGGCGGGCCGAGCCCGGCCCGGCGCGGGCGCTCGCCGAGGCGGCCCCGGCTCCGCGGCTGTCCGCCAGTGGCTGGGCCGACGCCGTTGCCCGGCACGCGGTGGTCGCACCGACACTGTCGGTAGGCTGGGCCGTTTCGGAAGCTGACCAGACGATCGACACCGAGCTGGCCGACGCGCTGCTGCGGGTGTCCACGCTGACGGCGCTGCTGCACCGGCCGCCGAGTGACCGGCTGACCGCCGACGCCACCGCCACGGAGGTCGCGGCCGCCGTCGAGCTGCTCGGCCGGCCGCGTGGGCGGGCGGTGCTGACCGCGGCGCTGGCCGTGTGGTCACCCGACCCGGCGGTGCTCGGCTGGCGCAGGGAACTGTTGGCCCGGCTGTCCCACGATCATCCTGACGTCGTGCTCGACACCTACCTGCTGGCCCGGCTGCGCCACGGCGCAGACTGGGACCGCCGGCTGCGCGGGGCGGCGCGGGCGCTGTCCGGCGTCGGCCGGCCCGACGATCTGCCCCTCGCCACCGCCGCGTTCTGGGTGCCGCTGGCCGCGCTGAACCAGCGCGACCCGGAACTGATCCGTTCCCGGGCGCTCCTGGACGGCTACCGGGGCGCCTTGGAACTCGTCCGGCGCCACCGGCTCGCTCTGTCGGCAGGCGCGCCGGGCATGGCAGGTGTGGCGGGCATGGCAGGCGTGGCGGGTGCGGCGTGAGCGGCCGGATGCGCAGCCTGACGCTCGTCCCGATCGACCCGACGGCGTTCCAGGACCGCTACGTACTGGCCGAGATCGACGAGCCGGATCTCACTCTCGGCGAGCTATTGGCGGATCTGCCGGCGTTCAGCCTCACCGAGCTGGACCCGGCGTATCTGGACGTGCCCGTCCGACGACTCGATCTGAAGCTGGCCGCGTCCGACCCGTCGACCGCGCTTTACCCCCCGCCGGGTCTTGATCTGACGACCCTCGCCGCGGCCCGCTCGCCGCGGGACAGCGGGCCGGCAAGCGGTGTCGCCAGTGATGGTGCCAGCGGTGTCGCCAGCGGTGTCGACACCGCTCCGGACGCCGGCACCGTCGACGTCGCTGATCCAGCCGAACGGGGCGTGGCCGCGGGGCTCGGCCATCCGGAGACGTTGAGTGAGCGGGAAGCCGTTCTGATCGCGCACGACATGGAGATCAACCGGGCTGCCGCCTACCTGGAGAGCGGCCTGTCCGTCCTCGTGCGCTGCGAGAAGCTGCTCGTCGAGCATCTGGCGCACGAGATCGCCGGCCGGTCCGGACGGCCGCAGCGGACGCTCCGGCTCGTCGGCGCTGCCGGCAACGGCAGCAACGGCAGCAGCGGCAGCGACAGCGCGGCGCTGGGGGCACCGGGCGGTTTCGGTGAGGCGACCCCGCTCGGCGGCGGGCGCCGCGCCGAGCTGCTGGCGGCATTGCAGACCGCGGTCGCCGACGCCAAGCCGGGCGACGTGGTTGTCGTGCCGCATCTGGACCTGCTCGCCGGCGGTACCGACGCGGCGCTGACGAGCGAGGCCCGGGAGCTGACCGACGTCCTCTACGAGCGCAGCGCGTGCGTGCTGCTGGCGTTCACCGACCCGTCCCTGGTGATCCCCGAGGTGCTGGCCAACCGGTTCGCGGTGCGGCTGTCGATCGAGATCCTGCCCCGGGAGGTGGCGACCCGCTCCGGCGAGCGGGTGCCGGTGGGCCGGGCGCTGGTGACCCGCGCCGAAGCCGGGCTGTTCGACGGTTTCGACGCGACCGACCTGTACAAGTACGTCGCCGGGATGAACGCGGTGCGCCTGCGCAACGCGCTGCGCTTCGCCTACCACCAGCACCGTCCGGCGATCGGCGAGCAGGTCGACCCGGCGACCGGCGAGACGATCAGCCAGGCCCGGCGGCCCACCTTCGCGGACCTGCGCCACGAGCTGCGGGTGTTCAAGGCCCGCACGTCCAGTTCGTTCGAGGTGCCGAACGTGCCGTTCTCGGCGATCGGCGGCTACGACGACGTCAAGGCCGAGCTGAGGCGGGCGCTGACCATCGTCGGCGGTGCCGTCGACCTGCCCGAACATCTGCGCCACGACCTGGTGCCACGCGGGTTCATCTTCCACGGCCCGCCAGGGACGGGCAAGACGCTGTTCGCCAAGGCCGTGGCCGCCCAGCTGGCCGCGACGATCCTGGTCGTCAGCGGGCCGGAGGTCACCGACATGTACGTCGGGGAGAGCGAGCGCAAGGTCCGTGAGTTGTTCGCCGAGGCCCGCCGCAACGCCCCGGCCGTGGTCGTCTTCGACGAGTTCGACTCGATCGCGGCCAGGCGTACCGGCCGCGACGACGGCGGCAGCCGGGCGGGAAACGCGATCGTCGCCCAGCTGCTCACCGAGCTGGACGGCTTCCGGCCCGAGGTACCCGTTCTGATCATCGGCACGACCAACCGGATCGACCTGATCGACGACGCC
The DNA here is from genome assembly GCF_917627405.1 of Protofrankia sp. Cj5. Taxonomy (NCBI): domain Bacteria; kingdom Bacillati; phylum Actinomycetota; class Actinomycetes; order Frankiales; family Frankiaceae; genus Protofrankia; species Protofrankia sp. Cj5. The sequence goes on along the minus strand of NZ_CAKJTO010000158.1, from coordinate 5,628 downwards.
CTGCTGCGGCCGAGCCGGTTCCGTCCGATCAGGATCGATCTGCCGGACCCCGAAGCCCGCCGGGAGATCGTCCGGGTGCACGCCGGGCATTTCGGCATCACGGTGAGCCCCGCCCTGGTGGACGCCGTCGCGCGGGCCACGGAGGGGCTCAACGGCGACGAGATCCGGTCGGTGTTCCGTGACGGCCGCGCCGACGAGCTGGTCGGGAACCCGGGGCGGCGTGCGGACGCCCGCCGGCTCGGCGAGCTGATCGGGGCGCTGCGGGCGGCCCGCCAGCAACGGGAGCAAGAGAGGAAGCCGCGGCTCGGACGCTCCGGCGACGGGCAGCGCCGGGTGGCCCTGGTCGTCACGCCCAGTCACACCACTCGTATGGTCCCAATCGTCACCGACGGGGAGAGCGTCGCACCATGACCACACCATGACCACACCAGCACCAGCACCAGCACCAGCGCTGAGCCAGCCGACCAGGGTGCTGGCGCGCACGTTCGCGACCCGGCTCCACGAGGTCAAGCAGGGCTTCGTCGGCCGGGACGAAGCGGTCGACCTGGTCGCGCTGGCCGTCCTGTGCCGGGAGCACGTGCTGCTCGTCGGGCCGCCCGGAACCGCCAAGACCAGCCTGCTGGAACGCTTCCGCCGCATCCTCGACGCCCGCTACTTCAGCTATCTGCTCAGCCGGTTCACCGAACCCGCCGAGCTGTTCGGGCCGGTCGACATCCGCCGGTTCCAGACCGAGGGCGTCTACGAGGTGAACACGGCCGGGATGCTGCCCGAAGCCGACATCGCCTTCCTCGACGAGGTGTTCCAGGGCAGCTCGGCGATCCTGAACACGCTGCTCACGCTCATCAACGAGCGGACCTTCCACAACGGCGCCCGGACGGTCGACGTCAACCTGATCACGCTGCTCGGGTCGTCCAACGACATCCCGGACGACCCGGTGCTGGCCGCGTTCGGTGACCGGTTCCTGCTGCGCTGCCGGCTCGACTACGTCCCCGACGACGACATCGAGGATGTTCTCGCGCTCGGCTGGCGCGGCGAACAGGAACTGATCAACGTAGCTGAGCCTGCCAGGGTGCACGGGCCTTCCGGGGAGCAGGACGACGACCCGGCCGCGCGCACCCGCGTCGGGTTCAGCCTCGCCGACCTCACCGCGCTGCGGCGCGCCGTCGCCGGCATCGACCTGACCGCCGTGCGCGGGCCGTTCGCCCGGATCGTGCGCTCCCTGCGCGCCGAGGGGGTCGCCTTCTCCGACCGGCGTGCGGTGAAGGCACAGAAGACGTTCGCGGCGTCCGCGCTGCTCGCCGGCCGGGCCGTCGCCGAGCTCGCCGATCTCGCTCCGCTCGTGCACCTGTGGACGAACCCCCGCGACGAACAGACGATGCGCCGGGTCGCCGCCGACGCGGGCGTGCCCGTCGACCAGCCCGGCCACACCGTCCGCAGCGTCGGCGAACTGCGGCTCGATCTCACCGAGCTGGTCGGCCAGCGGGCCAGGATCGCCAGGGCGGAGGAGTTTCGGGAGCTGCTGCGCCGCGGGCACCGGCTCGCCCTGGAACTGCGCCGCGACCACCCCGACGCCCGCGACCTGCTCGCCGACGTCCAACGGCAACAGCGCGAGACGATCATCGTTTACCGGGAACGGTTCACCGAGGAGGAGCTGATCGATGTGTAACCCACGCCGGGTCCGCGTCCGCGCCACCCGTGACCTGACCGACGCCTGGGAGCAGGAGGTCCGCCGCCAGGTGACCCGGCGCGGGCAGGCGGTCGGGGACGCCCGGGTCCGCGAGCCGCTGGCCGCCGGCATCGGCGCACCCACCCTGGCCGCGCTGAGCGGCGTCCTCGCCCGCACCGAGGGCTGGGAACGCGACGGCGAGTCGTTCCGGCACGCCCTTGACGGCGGCTACCTGCTCTACCACCCCGCCACCCGCGAGCTGGAGATCGTCGCGGAGGCCACCGCCGAGGTGACGGCGTCCGCCGAAGCCGCCACCGTCGTCCGCGGGCAGCTCGCCGACACCGTCGAAGCCGAGGGTGACAGCACCTACTACGACGACAACTACGGTGGCCGGACGGAGACGCACGCGCGCCGCGACGCCGAGCGCAACGCCGCCCTGGCCGTCGACGCCCAGGTCGACGCGCTCCTCGCCGCAGCCCGGGCGCGGGCCGAGGACGTCGAAGGCGTTGCCGTCCAGGCCACCGCCACGGCCCGTGCGGACGCCGCCCTGGCCGAAGCCGCCGCCGCCCGCGTCGAGGCGCTGCGCCGCCACGCCGCGACCCGGCTGGTCGCCGTCGGCATCCAGGGGCGCAACATCTTCCACCAGGCGCTGGCCGGGGCCTACCGGGACGCGATCATGGCCTACGCCCGAGCCCGGCGCGCCGAGGGTGTCACCTGCTCGGAGAACGGCGGGGTTCTCGAGATCGAATTCGAGCTGCAGATCTGACGTCGGGTTTCAGCGGTGCCGGGTTTCAGCGGTGCTGGTTTTCAGAGTTTCAGACTTGCTGGTTTTCAGGTTTTCAGGTTTTCAGATTTTCAGATTTCGGGATTCAGGATTCGGGGGTGCGGGCATGCGGGTCCGGGTGAAGTTCCGTTACCGCGTCGACACCGGCGAGGTCGAGGTGTTCCGCGTCGAGGACACGGCGGAAGGCGCGCCCGCCGCCGACCACGACGCCCGTCACGACCGGGTCACGGCCGACGTCGCCCGCATCGTCGAGAACAACGCTCTCATCGAACAGGAGGTCCCGGAACCGCCGCCGGCGGCTCGGGATCAGCTCAGACCGCGACCGATCGAGGAACCGCCCACCGGCCAGACCGGCCAGACCGAACGGGGGCCACGGCTCCGTGACTGACGCCCCGCTGCTTGACCGGGCCGCGAGCTGTTACCTGAGGGTGGGCCAGGTCGCCGAGGCCGCGCGCTGCTACCGGGAGGCCGGCTACTTCGCGCGCTCGGCGGATCTCTTCGCCCGGATCGGCCGCTACCGGGACGCGGCCACGGACTACGCCGCGGCCGGCCTCATCCACATCGCCGCGTGGGTGCTCGTCCACAACCTGAACGAGCCGACCGCCGCCCGCGCGTCGCTGGCGCCCGACCCGGGCGACCCGGCCGATCTAGTCGACCCGGGCGGCCAGATCGACCCGGCGGACCTGGCCGGCTTGGCCGATCCGGTCGAATCGGCGGTCGGGTCGATGTTCGATGCCTTGGAGCGGCGACTGGTGTCGGCTCGTTGCGACGTCGCCGACCGTCTGCCCTACCGGCGCATCCTTCCCGTGCTCGCGGACGTCCAAGCGATGCTGGCCGAGGCGTCGGCCGCCGGACGCTCGGCCGCCGAACCCGCCTGGCCGGTGAACGCGGCCAGCCGCCGGATCGAGGAATGGGCGGTCGCGCTGGCCGAGGCCGCGCACCGCTACGACCAGGTCGCGCTTGTCTTCGCCGCAGCCGTGCGAGGCGCTCGCCCCGGAGCGGAGCAACGCTGGGCCGAATGGTCAGCGCGGGTCCTGCACACCGAACTGACCTTACCATCCGCAGCGAGACAGACACCAGCAGCGACTTCGGCTGAGCCCGCGACCAGCCCGTCCGTGAGGTAGCCGATGACCGTACCTCCGCATCGTTCCGGGTCCGGCGCGGGGCGACGTTCGCCCCTTTTCCGCCTGGACGAGATCCCGCCGGACGAGGTTCCTGTGTCGCCGGCCGCGGGGTCCGGCGGGCGACCATTCGTGCCGGCTCCCACACCCCCGGCTACGCTCCCGGCACCCCAGAACGAACCGGCGAGCCGACCGTCGTCGTCAGGATCGGACGGGTCCGCCGAACCGGATGGGTCCGACCGGGCCGGGCCGGCTCCGGTGGTGGGACTCGCCGGCAGCTTCGGCTCCGCATCCGCGGCTCTTGTGTTCGCCGGTTCGCTGGTGGCGACCGGGCATGGTGACGGCTTCCGGTTCCTGCGGGTCCACCGGCCCGGCCCGGCCGCTGCCGGCACCGGTGACGGCAGCGGTGCCTGGTGGGTGGCCGTTGAGATGGCCCTCGACCTGGGCCGGGAGCTGGTGTCGACCGCGCACGGCCGGCTGTACGTCCACACCGACGGCCGGTTCCAGCCTGACCGTGGCTGGGGCCTTCCGCCGGCCGCGGCAGCCGGCGACGCTGCCGGCGAGGCGGTGCCGACGTCCGGCTTTGGTTCGGCGAGCGTCGTCGAGGTCGTGCGGGCAGCCGGGCTGCACCCGGTGGTGGCCGGCACGCCGACCGAGGCGGTGGTACTGCTGCCGGGTGCCCTGGCCGGTGGGGTCGTCCAACGTGCCCTGGAGCTGGGGCTTTCCGTACGGTACCGGCCGGTCCGGCTCGACCCGCTGTTCGACACCCCGCAATCAGTCACCCCGCAATCAGTCACGATGCAATCAGCCACGACGCGGTCCGACACCACCGCCGGGCCGTTCGGTGGCGGTCGGGTCGCCACCGAACTACGGCTGTCCGCGGCATCGGCGGAGCCTCTGCCCGCGTCGTTGCTGGTCGCGCTCAATCATGATCCGTTCGTGCTGCTCTGCCGAGCCACAGGTGACAGGCTGCTGGTTCAGCACGCCATGGCATCCGCTTTGCCCGATCCGCTGCTCGCCGGCCTGGTGGACGCCGACACGTGGGTACTGGCCGACGGCTCCTTCGGCTGCTGGCGGCTGGTCGGCCTGGGCGAGCCGATGGACGCAGCCGCGCTCGTCCGACTCGTGGACGGCTACCGGCTGGAAGCGCCGGAGCGGACCATAACGGCACCCGGCGACACGTCGCTGCGGCTGGCGGGGCGACCCGTCGCGATCGTCGCGGGCCGCACCAGCGGGGTCGACATCGACGCGGCGCTGCTCGACGACGACGACCTTGCCAGCATCCCTCCGCTGCTGGCGGGGCACCCGCTCGCCGAGATCGCGGTCGTCGTCCGCGGCCGGGACAGGCATCTGCTGCTGGCCCCGGGCGGCCTGCTCGAACGGCTCCCGGTCGGCGAACCGCTGTACTGCCTCGGGCCTGGCCCGCTGTTCCTGCCGGTCGGCTACCGGACGCGTCCGCGGCTGCCCCCGACCGCCCGCCGGGCACTGTTCGGCGTCGCGGACGACATTGCTGTGGTGGCGCTGCCGGCGCGGGCCGTCGCCTTCGACCTGCACGCTCGCGAGCCGGTGTGGACGTTGTGGGCCGGCCCCGGCCCAGAGCTTGACCTTCAGCTTCCACCGGAGGCCGTGGCCGCGCTGGCGGACGTCGATACGCAGGTCACCCCGCGGCCACCCGAGCCGGGGCCGGTTTCGGCGCCGGAGCCGGAGCCGTCCGCATCCGGCTGGCAGCGCGCCCGGGAACTGCTGAAGCGGGTACGCAACCGCGCCCCGGGGGCTCCGTCCGCGCCGCGGACCTGGCTGGACGATGCTCTCGAAGCCGAGTTCGCCGACAACTTCGTTCGGGCCGCGGAGCTCCATGAACGCAACGGCGACCCGCTGCGGGCCGCCCATCTCTACGAACGCGCCGCCCGCCGGAACGGAGCCCGAACCTCGCCATGACCCCGCCGATGACCGACTGCCCGTGGAACCAGGAGGACCGAGACAACCTCGCTGCCCATCAGCGGCGGCGGGGTCTGAGCGTGGGATTCCGATTGTTGGTGGCCGGGGCGAGTAGTGCG